>JAZURB010000083.1:0-5719 GCA_045605945.1 Acutalibacteraceae bacterium | reverse complement strand
GATCGTCGCCGATACACCCGCTGTCAGCGCCAGCGCATCGCGCAGCACGAGCAGCAAACCGCGCAACACCGCATCGGTGAGCGGCTTGTCCTTTTCGAGCGGCGCCGTCGCTTTCATAAGCGCCAGTTCGCTACCGCCCGTGATGCTTGCGGCAATATCGCCGATGAGCGCCGCCGTGCGCGCAAAGGCATCGTCTCCAATGCTGTCAAGCACCGCTCCGATACACCCGCCGTACATCCGCACACGCGCGGTCAAATCCTCCCGCGTTGTGTCGGGAAAGCGGCGGCAAAGTACCTCCAGCGCTTCCGTTTCGGATACACCATTCAAGCTGACTGTCACACAACGACTTTGCACCGTCGGCAAAAACTGTGTGCGACTTTCCGCCGTCAGCACAAACAACATATATGACGGGGGCTCTTCCAAAATTTTCAGAAGCGCGTTTTGCGCCTGCACATTCATACAGTCCGCATCCGCTAAAATCGCCACTTTGTGATCCGCTTCGTTGGGCACGATACCGCATTGCTCGCGCAGCTCGCGAATGACCGCAACGCTGAGGCTTTTGGGCGTACCGTCGCCGCGCAGCCATGTAATATCGGGGTGTCCCGTTTCGGCTTTCAAGCACTGCGCACACACGCCGCACGGTTTCTCTTCGGCGGTACAAACGGCAGCTTTGGCAAACAGGTGCGCGAGCATTTTGCGACCGCTGCCTGCGGGACCTTCGATCAACAGGGCGTGAGGAAAACGCCCGCTGTCCACCGCGGCGGCGACCAGCGATTTCGCCTGCGCGTTGCCGACAAACGACTCGAAGCGCATATTCCTCTCCCCCCTTTTTATAATTGCCGTAAAACACATCTAAGCCGTATGCACCTCTAAAAAGAGCACACCTTCCATAAGACCTGTTCGGCGCTGTCCCATCCGTGTCATACTGAGCGAGGCAAAGACGAGCCGCATGTATCTCGGATGGGACATCGCTCAGGGTGACGCGTTCACTACAGCGTTTTACTTCTTCAAGCGGCGCAAAATCGGCCCCGCGATCATTTGGCGATCGTCCTTGTTCATACCGAAGAACCACATGCAAACCGCTCCGAGCACACCGATTGCCGCGCCGTAGATCAACAGTTGCTTCAAGGTGGTGATCTCGATAAACACCGCCATCAGCACCGCAACAATCAGCGGCAACAGCATGCCGAAAAGGATACGCAGCATTGCTTTCCAGAAGCGACCGATATCCAGTCCGATATGCTTTTTATAATACCAGTTCATCAAGAGACCTTTGCCGACAACCACGGTAAAGGTCGTGCCGAGCGCCGCGCCGACACCGCCGAACAATTTACACAGCGGGATACTGAGCGCCACATTCACAACAGCGACGATCAAGTATGTGATCGCGCGGAACTTGTGCTTGTTCTTCGCCTGCTGGATCTCGCCGCCGAGGTTTTGGATCGACGGCACGATGGTCGGCAGCATCAGCAGCAACGCGATCATAAACGCGCCTTGCGCAACATAGGACTCATTGGTATAAAACCGCATGAAGCCCTCGCCGATCGCCACAAAGCCGATCATAATAAAGCTCATGATCATAAACTGGATGCGACCGACCTTGATGAACAAATCGCTGACCTCTTTGTCGGGACGACCCGTGGCGACCAAGCGATGTGCACGCGGCACGAACACATTGGTCAACATCGTCGCCATGGACATGAAGTAGATATTCAGCTGCGCGGCAGCGCCGTACACCGCCACCTCATCGGGGCCGCGGAAAATACCGAGCACGATACGATCGGAGTTCCAGTTGATTTCATCCACCACGATGCTCAGGAACACAAAGAAGGTGAAGCGCATCATGTCTTTAAAAATGGAGAAATCAAACTGCCGCAGAGAAATCGGCATTTTCAGCTTTTTGAAGCAATAAATCATATCCACGATGCCCGAAGCAGCCGTCAGCACCAAGGCAAGGATCGCAATCGCTTTCGTGCCGCAGCCGAGAAACAGCAGCGGAATGGTGATGATCGGATTTAAAATCATCTTGAGCGCCGCCACCGTTTTTTGAAACACATAGGCTTCGTTGACAATGATATGCGAGGTAAACACATACACGGGGAACGACAGACCCATGTTCACCGCCATTAAACGGCAAAGCGAACGCGCGAGCGGCAAATATTCCACGGGCATTTCGGGAAAAATCGTATCAAGGAAGAACGACATGATAAAACCGAGCACCGCCGCCAAAACACCGAGCAAGGTGTAAATCGTGACAAACATGCCGTTGAGCGATGCCATTTTTTCTTCGTTATTTTCCGCTTTGTAAATCGAATAGTAGCGTGTATACGCGCTGCCCAGACCGAAGGTCAGCACATGCAGGCAGGACACCAGCGGCAGCATGGTTTGATACACACCGTATTCGGTTTGGTCGAGCTTGTTGATCATCAGCGGCGTGGACAGCAGCGTCAGGATCACATTGAGTCCGTAGGACACATAGGTCATGATCGCACCGAATTTGATCTGATTGATCTTCAAGTCTCTTACCTCCTATCAATAAACAAATTTCACTAATATATCATTATAGCGTATTTTTATAGATTTGTAAAGCGCAGCACACAAAAAAGAAAAGCGCCGAGCGTTCGCGATGGGAGGGCGAACGCTCGGCTTTCAAAAAAAGAGGATGGGGGAATATCTTTATACAATTTAAGCGGCAATATCGATGTTGGCAGCAGCACGCTGACGGCGCATCAAATGCAGCGGCTCCATGGTATTGTACAAATCATAATGGAAACGGTTGCGCAGGCGCTTTCTAGCCTTGGCCGCTTCACGATCGGCGCGCATCGCTTTGAAGCACACCGTCAAAATCACCACGCGCAGCGCCACCAGCAACAGCGTTACCGCCGGGTTGCTCACGCTCGAGAGCAACCCGAACATCGCAATCTCCGCCACGATCATCGCTGCAGGCACACTCGCCACACGACGCGTGCAGGAAAAGTTTGCCCAAAACACCATATACACGGTCATCATCACAAATGCCGTCACACTCATAATACTGATAATCATACTCATAATCCTTACCTCCCGAACAAATACAGAACAACTGTTCGTTTTTATTATAGCGCATATTCGCAAAAAATCAAGAGGTTTTTTACGATTTTTTCATAGCAATTTTGTAACCTATTTATGACAAATTGTGTGCATCAATAATACGCACCACAATATATAGATTTTTGCGTTTTCGAACACAGGTTTCCCGAAAACCGAACAAACAAAACAGGTGTTCGGCGTTTGTTCGGAAAATTCGCCAAATATTGGCGAGGATAAAGCGAGGTGCGCATGCCAAACTAACCTTGCAAACGCGATCGAGACGGCGGCACAATGCCGCCTGTGAATAAAAGGAGAGTATCAATCATGGCAAAGAATAACAATCGTATCAATGTGCCCGAGGCTCGCGAGGGCATGAACCGTTTTAAGATGGAAGCCGCCAACGAAGTCGGCGTCAACCTCAAGAACGGCTACAACGGCGATCTGACCTCCCGTCAGGCGGGCTCCGTCGGCGGCCAAATGGTCAAGAAGATGGTGGAGCAGTACGAGAACAGCCTGAAATAATCGGCTTCTTGTAAATGGCAAAAGCAGGCGGCTCGAAAGAGCCGCCCGCTTTTTTGCTTGCCGTTTTAAAAAATACCGTTGTCAAACGCATTATACATCATTTGCGCAACTTCACAACGCTGCGCCTTGCCGTGCGGTACAATGGTCGTCGTGGTTTTACCGCGAATCACACCACGACTAATCGCCCATATCACCGCATCCTCGGCAAAATCGCTTACGCGAGAAAAATCACTGTAATGTTGTACTGCTGTCACCTGTTCCTCCGTATAACTCACATCGTAAAAACAAGCCGCTGCAAAGCGATTCAAAAACGTCACTAATTGTTCACGCGTAATCGGATCGCCGACGCCGAAATTACCATTTTGATAACCGTTTACGATGCCGCATTCATAACCCCAAGCAATCGCTTCCTTATAATATGCATTGTTATCCACGTCAAGAAACGGCAGTTCCGCCTCCGCGTATTCTTCCAAATTCACACCGGCATAGCGTGCCAACATCACCATAAAATCCTGACGCTGGATACTGTTGGACGGACCGAATTTGCCGTTGGCGTAACCCGAAATGACACCTCGCCCCACCATATATGCCATAGGATCATAATACCATCCGTTGGGATGAGTATCGGGGAAAAGTGTGCCGCCTCTTGTTTTTTCGATCCACACATTGGCATTGCCGGAAGATCTATAGGCAAGAATCAACGTATACGGTCGGTTGGCAACCAAAACAAATCCGTCTTTTTGTTGATTGTATATCAGCGGATTATAATACTGATCCAAAATACCGTATTCGGCAAGACTAAACACAGAAGCGTTATCACTGTATAATTGATACACACCGGTACTGCTTACCGTAAAATTATATTCCGTCGCAAGAACCTCGTGCGATCCGGCATCAAGTGCTATCCTTTCGCCGGGATCGTAACAATCATCCTGCGTAGTCGGTGCAAAAGTGACATAACCGCCGGAGTACGCGCCATTATATTCTAAAACACAGGGCTGTGTCGCACCGGTAAAAAACACCTTGTCAGTGTTGCCGATGGTTGTTTTTATACTCGGTCCGACGGTAATCACCTCAGGGTAATACCCTTGCTTGGCGATTGTTTCATAACCCGTTACTTCCTCTGTACCGTCAGCATATGTCACACGGTAATCAAACCAATACGCTGCACAACCGTTTTCGCCATGATAATAACGACTCGGATTGTCGATGATCGTTTTATTAATCACAATCGTCTCGACATCCTTTTCGCATTTTTCAATCTTCATTGTCTTATTGAGGACACTGTCAAGCTGAAGTGCATATGCTGTGTTTTGTTGTAAAGTAAACGTCACGGTGGTGTTAGTTTCCCAACCATTCGTATGCGAAAGATAGTGAACAGGACGATCCAACAAAACCTTTCCCGTCTCTTTTTCCACAATACGAATATACCCCCATGTTGGTCCCTCAAACACTAAGCGATAATCGCCTTCTTGCTCAGACGTGAAAAACGCACCACGTGAGTTGTTTCCAATGCTTACTGTTCTTCCCTCTTTGTTCAAATACAGACGTTGCTTAATGTTCATATTTTTCATAGAAATAAGCAAATCGTTTGATTCATTAGGATTATTAAAATAGGCGGTATATTCGCAGTACGGTGTCAAATAATAAATTTCCTTACCTAAGATGCGCGCGAATTCTTCTTCGCTCACATCATACGTTTCATTATATATCTCCACTCTCTCCGGCATCCTATTAGGTGTCCCTTCGGTTTGCTCAAACCGATAATATCCCGGCTCAGTCACAACGACTTTTGCCGTAGGACTTTCTTCGTCGCTTTTCCATACCGCATGCCACGGTTGTTCACAAGATATCACCGTCTGCGCAACATCCTCGGCAGAAGCCGCCCACACGCCGCTTTGAAGCGAGCTAAAAAGCAATGCAACAACTAATAAACAGCATGATAGCTTTCGTCCGAAATTTCGACTCATTCTGACCCATCCTTTTAGTTTATGTTATGTAGACCATTTTTATTTTACACCCTCTGCTCAACGTTGTCAATATTCACTCACACAAAGCCTATAAAAGACATCCTCGGTAACACATCCAAAAGCGGTTGGCTCTTTCCTGCCGCCCCCGCCGGTGGGCC
>JAZURB010000082.1:0-3823 GCA_045605945.1 Acutalibacteraceae bacterium | reverse complement strand
CCATAGCTATCATACGCGCGGGGCTCTTGGTGATCTCCTCGATCGCCGCATACAGCGCAGCAGCGGTCAGATCTTTTTCCTCAATGCACACCGCCGCATCACGCGACACCAGCACCTGCGCATTGTGGAACTGATGGTTTTCCGCCACATAGGGTGACGGAATCAACACGGACGGCTTGGAGCAGGCTTGCAGCTCGGTGAGCGTCATCGCGCCGCACCGACAAATGACAACATCTGCCGCTGCCATGCAATCCTTCATGTTATCGATGTATTCGCGCACATGGATGCCGTTTCCTTTGAGCGGCACCTGCGCCTTTTCAAGCGCTTCGCACATCGCGGCATAGCCGCCGCTTCCTGCGCCGTGAATATGCTGCCATTTGCCTTCGGCAAGGCTCTTTTCCAGCACGCCCGTCATCGCGCAGTTGATCGCCGCCGCACCGAGACTGCCGCCGAACGACAGCACCACAGGACGCGCATCCAACCCAAGGCGTGCGCGCGCCTCCTGTTTACCGATTTGGTGGAAATCACCGGGAAGCGGATTGCCCGTTACCACAACCTTTGCCGCAGCGGGTAGGTGTGCCTTTGCCGCTTCCTCCGACACACACACGGTTGCCCATTTGGCAAGCATTTTCACCGTCACACCGGGGAGGGCATTGGATTCATGCACCACCACGGGAATGCCCATTTTGGCAGCGCGACGCAAAATCGGTCCGCACACATAGCCGCCCGTACCGATGGCGATATCGGGGCGAAATTCTTTTAAAATCGCGGCGGCTTTGCTGTCTGCCGTGGCAGCAAGCCACGCTGCCTTCGCATTATGCAGCAACCCTTTCGGGGACAGCTTACGCTGAAAGCCGCTGACCTTCATTGTCTTGATCGGATAGCCCGCCGCGGGGACAAGGCGCGTTTCCATGCGCCCTTCGGCACCGACAAACAAAATCTCGGCATCGGGATAGGTTTCTTTGATTGCAGCAGCAATCGTTAAGGCGGGGTTAATATGTCCTGCCGTTCCGCCGCCCGTCATTAATACGCGCATGTCGATTCCTCCCTTATGCCTTCTTTTTCATCGGCGATTGGCGGGACACCGACAACAAGATACCCATCTGTGCAAGCAGCATAACCAGAGAGGAGCCGCCGTAACTGAAGAAAGGCAAGCTGATACCCGTGTTGGGCATCAAGTTGGTAACGACCATAATATTGATCGCGACCTGTAACGCGATCTGCACGGTAAGACCGATCGCGAGCATAAAACCGAATTTATCGGGTGTGTGCATGGCGATCGTAAAGCCGCGCCACACCAGCGCAATAAACAAAAGAATAATGATAACCGCACCGATAAAGCCGAGCTCCTCACACACGATCGCAAAAATAAAGTCGTTTTGCGGTTCAGGCAGGAACAGATGCTTTTGACGCGAATTGCCGAAGCCTTGACCCATGATACCGCCCGAACCGATCGCATACAGCGATTGCATGGTCTGCCACGCTTGGTCACGGTTGGTCTCATAAGTTTCAAACAGATTGAGCCATACCTCAATGCGGTCTTGCTCGTAACCGAGCACAAAAACCATCAGCACAATCACAAGCGCGCCGCCGCCGAGTGTCAGCAGCAACGGCATCGGCTTGGTGCCGCCGATGAACATCATCACAAACCCGATCATAAAGATCAGCATCGTACCCGACAGGTGAGGCTCCAAAACGGTCAACAAACAAACAACGCCCAACACCACCATAAACGGATAGAAGCCTTTTTTCAGCGTATTCATTTGCTTATAATTGAGCGATATCATGTGCGCAAACAACACAATCAGCGCAAATTTGGCAAGCTCCGACGGTTGGAATCGACCGATAATCGGCAAAGGGATCCAACGCTGAACGCCGTTCTGCGACGGAATGCACAGTACGATGACAAGCAACAACAGCGATACACCCATAAGCGGCACGGCAAACTTATGCCAAACATGGTAATCGATCAGCGAACACACGACCAGCGCCACCAGGCCGATCGCCGCAAAAATGATCTGACGGCGGATATAATAGTAACTGTCGCCCTCTTCGTAATACGCATTAACATAGCTTGCGGAGAACATGCACGCCAGACCGATTGCCAACAAAATCAGAAGGATGATCAAAAACGGCATATCGATACCGCTGCCGAGCTTGAACAGTCCGCTTTTTTGCACGGAATGCGTTGCACGTTTCGTACGCGTTGCCATAGGATCACCCTCCTTTCCTTGCGGGTTACATCAATCGTTTAAAATGCGAATACCAACGTCAGCGCACCGCACACGGCGGTCACCACGCTGAACACGGTGACGATCTTGTTTTCACTCCAACCGCACATCTCAAAATGGTGGTGGATCGGACTCATTTTAAAGAGACGCTTGCCGTGAGTCAGCTTGAAATACGATACCTGCAGCATGACCGACAGTGTCTCGACAATATACATAATACCCACGGGGAGCAAAATGAGCGGGCGTCCTATACCGAAAGCGATCGCACAAAGCATGCCGCCGATGAGCAGCGAGCCGGTGTCACCCATAAACACCTTAGCAGGATGCAGGTTCCATACCAAGAAACCGGCAACGCCGCCTGCAAACGCCGCAGCGATTAAGCTTTGCCCGAACAACTCGAGCATGGTGGCGGCACCCATAAGGCACACCGAGGCAACCACCGTGATCGAACCACACAGACCGTCCACACCGTCGGTGAGGTTGGTCGCGTTGGAGAAGCCGACAACGAAGAATGCACACACCGGCAAGAACCACCAGCCGAGATGCACGCCGCCTTCCACAAACGGCACATAAATTCTGCCGAAATCGGGGCTGTTATAGCCACCGAAGAAATACAGCACCGCTGCGTAACCTGCCGCTACCAAGATCTGCAAGATCATTTTCTGCGACGAGGTAAGACCGAGGTTGCGCTTTTTGACAATCTTAATATAGTCATCCGCAAAGCCGATCAGACCGCAACCGAGCGCCATCACAACACCCGCCGCCAAACGCACGATTTGATAAGGCGAAGTGTCCAACGGTTTGATGGGCAGCAACGCTTGGGTAACGATAAAGCTGAGCACCAGCGCCGCAACAAAGCCGAGGATAAACATCAAACCGCCCATTGTCGGCGTGCCTTGCTTTTTCTTATGCCATGCGGGACCGATCTCGCGAATGGTTTGCCCGAACTTCATTCTATGAAGCGCGGGAACAATATATTTGCCCGAAATCGCCGCCACCAAAAAACCTACCAATGCCGTGACGGCGAGCACCGACATTCGGATCATCATCTCACTCATAGTTTTCCCTGATTTCCTTTATATTACTCGCAGCGGCACGCTTTACAGCGTTGCAAGCACATCCGCGATCACTTCGCGCTCATCCAAATGGATCGAGCCGGTTTTCAAAATTTGATAGGTCTCGTGACCCTTACCCGCAAGCAGGATCGTATCCTGCGGCTGCGCATTTTTCATCGCCCACGCGATCGCTTCAACGCGGTTTTCGATGACGATGTGTGCGCAATCTTCGGGCAAGCCCGCCGTCACATCCCGCAATATCGCTTGCGGATCCTCGGTGCGGGGGTTATCGGAGGTAACGATCACAAAATCGCCGAGCTTTGCAGCAATCGCCGCCATTTGCGGGCGTTTGGTCTTGTCACGATCGCCGCCGCAGCCGAACAGCACGACCAAACGGCCGTTTGTGCAATCCTTCAAGGTGCGGCAGATGTTCTCCAAACCGTCAGGGGTATGCGCATAGTCGATAATCATGGTAAAATCGCGATCGGTGGGTACCACTTCGGCGCGACCCTTCACGCCGCAGGTGCCGCGAAGTGC
>JAZURB010000081.1:0-3680 GCA_045605945.1 Acutalibacteraceae bacterium | reverse complement strand
GCCGTGAAGTTGATGTCGCCCTCAGCAGCGCTGACGGGGGTGACGAACATCGCAGTCGCGAAGGTCAACAGCATCGCAACGCTCAGGACAATGCTAAGAACTTTTTTCATAGAGAGTTTCCTCCTTAAAATAAAATGTGCGCAGGAAAAAGTTTTCCTATACAAACAGATTATACACCCTTTTTTACAAAAATGCTAGACCAAATTTAATAAAAACTCTAAATTTGTGAATATTGACGAAAAAACCGCATATTTCTAGGCGTTTAGCCTAGAAATATGCGGCGATTGCTGTTTATACGCTTTCCCAGAAACGCTTCACATTATTCAGCGAAGCCTCAATGGCGTGATACGACTCCTCAAGCCCCTCAAATTCGACAACGACCACATCGTCGTAGCCTGCTTTTTTGACCTCGGCAAGGCAGCCCTTGACATTGACATGACCGTGACCGACGATGGTGCCGCGGCGAGGACGGCCGCTGATCGACGGCGCGAAATTGCCGTCCATATCCGAGCCTGCGGGGAAGATGAGCACATCTTTGCAATGCACGTGGAATGCATAGGGCATCATCTCGCGCACAAACTCGACAGGCTCATCATCGATCCAGGTGCAGTTGCCCATATCGACGAGCGCGCCGTAGTTCGGATGATTGACCGCTTCGATAAGCTGCTTCATGCGGCGCCAGCCCTGCGCGATCTGACCGTGGTTTTCGGTCATAGTGCGAATGCCTTTGGTCGCGGCATATTCGGTAACGCGGCGCGCACCCTCCGCCAAGCGGGGCAGCACATCCTCGAAGGTAGCATCGGGGGTGCTCTCGGGCATGCGCCAGGTCACATCGTGGCGCATCTTCTTCGCGCCCAGCACTTCACACACATCAACCTTGCGGCACAAGCGCTCGACCTCTTTGTCGAGATCGCCGTCGCAGCCGTTGAGGAAATCGCCGAATACCGCAGCGGACACGATTTCCAATCCGATCGCATCGCAATGTGCCTTAAAGCGCTTGGCATAATCGATGGCTTCATCTTCGGCGCAGGGCAGGTCCAGCACCTCAAACGCGTCAAAGCCGAGTTTTTTGGCATGGGTCGCTTGCGAGAACAGGTCAAGTCCTGTTTGGTGGTAGCTCCATGCGGTCACGGCAAATTTCATAACAATACAACTCCTTTATTATACAGCCACAGCAACAAGGCGACTGCAATATGTACAAAGATCATACACGGCAAGCCGATCATAAATTTGCGCTTGCGTGTTTTGTGGCGGATACGCGTCATGGTAAACAGCATCGCAGCAGCCCCGCCGAAAAAGCCGATCCATAAGAGCGTTGCTTCGGGAACGCGGCGGCGATGAAACCGCGCAGCACGCTTGTCCGCCACGGTAACGATCACGGCAATCAGACTGATGAGCACCCACCATGCAAGAAAGAGAAGATAGGGCATGATCGATCCCTCCCATATAATGCGTCACCCTGAGCGAACGCACACTCTTATCAACGCGTCACCCTGAGCGAGCGAACATTCTTATCGCTGCGTCACCCTGAGCGAACGCACACTCTTATCAACGCGTCACCCTGAGCGAGCGAAGCGAGTCGAATGGGTCTGTTAGGCGCGAGATGTTTCGACTGCGCAACCTGCGGTTGCTCCGCTCAACATGACGCAGACTCTCACAGTGCGTCACCCTGAGCGAGTCTAATTTGCAACGCGTTACAATAGTATATTAGTACGAATTTCTGCCTTTGTCAACCGAGACGGCAAAAGAGCGGCGGATTTGTCGAAAAAACGCTGACATCGGTTGACAAAGCGGCACAAAGCGGTACAATAAAATCGGGAGATGATATTATGAAACGATTTCGTGTGACGGCGCTGCTGTGTGCGGCCTTGCTGTGTCTTAACGGTTGCGCTTTTGTGATGCTGCCGACGGAGGAGCAAGCCTTGCCCGTTAAGGATAAAGCCGTATTTACCAAGGCGGTCTGGGTGCCGTATATGGAGGTCGAGGAGCTGCTTGCTGCCGACAATGCCGCGATCGCGATCGCGGAATGTATACGGGATATTGCCGCTCGCGGCTGCAACACGGTGTATTTCCATGTGCGCGCCAATTCCGATGCCTATTATGCATCGACGATCTTTTCGCCCGATGCGGCGGCAGCTCCGTGGCTGAAGCAGGGCGTTGACCCGCTTACCGTTGCCGTCGAAGAAGCACATGCGCGCGGGTTGGAACTGCATGCCTGGATCAACCCGTATCGCATCGGCGCGGATAAAAGCTTCGCTGTGTGTGAGGATATTTTTGAATATAACGGCCGCTGGTATTACATTCCGACATCGAAAACCGCGCAGGAAACGATCGTGCGCGGTGTCGCCGAGGTTGTTAACAATTATGCGGTGGACGGCGTGCAATTCGACGATTATTTTTATCCCGAAGGCGCTCTCGGCGCGACTGCGGCGGCGTTTGAGCAGCCGACACAGGATGATGTTGCCGCTTGGCGTCGCGAAAATGTCACGGCGCTTATTCGTGAGGTGCGCGATGTGTGCCACAGCCGCGAAGGTTGCGTGTTCGGCGTCAGCCCGTCCTACGATATTGCCCGTAATCGTGACAGCATGTATGCCGATGTGGAAGCATGGGTGAAGAACGGCGATGTTGATTATATCTGTCCGCAACTGTATGTGGGCTTTCAAAATCAAGCTGCGCCGTTTGCGACGGCGGCTGCTGCGTGGCAATCGCTTGAGCGTGCGCCGTCGGTGCAGTTGCTCGGCGGTTTGGCGCTGTATAAAACGGGCATCGCCGAGGATACGTATGCGGGCGTCGGTCGCAGCGAATGGGCGACGGGCGGCGATATCATCGCGCGACAGGCGACGATGTTGGAAGCGGACGGTTGGGACGGCGTCGCGCTGTACAGTCATCAATCCTTTGCAGTAACGGATGAGCGTGACGCGGCAATCGTCTCTGCCGAGTGCAATGCTCTCGAAGCCTTTTTCCTCGGTGTGTGATGTAGGGCGACTACCCGCTAAAATAATCTGGACAGTCCTTTGCTTTTGTGGTATACTACCTTACAGATATCTATCACCTTAGGAGGTTTACAGTATGGGATGTTCTCATGATTGCGGTTCTTGCTCGCAAAAGTGCGGCAAGGAATCGCAGTATGCACAATTAAATCAATTCAGCCAAATCGGTCGCGTCATTGCGGTCGGCAGCGGCAAAGGCGGCGTCGGCAAATCGTCGGTCACCGCGATGCTTGCGGTGCTCATGGCACGCCGCGGCTATAAAGTCGGTATTTTGGATGCGGATATCACCGGCCCGTCCATCCCCAAGGCGTTTGGTATCACGCGTAAAGCGCGCGGCTCGGAAATGGGCATCCTGCCCGAAGAGACGCATATGGGCATCAAGGTCATGTCTATCAATCTGCTGCTTGAGGATGCAACGCAGCCTGTTGTGTGGCGCGGCCCCGTTCTCGGCGGCGCGGTCACGCAGTTCTGGACGGATGTTGCGTGGGGTATGCTGGATGTGCTCTTTATCGACATGCCTCCCGGAACGGGCGATGTACCGCTGACGGTGTATCAAAGCCTGCCTGTGGACGGTGCGGTCATCGTTTCCACCCCGCAGTCGCTTGTGCAAATGGTGGTCAGCAAAGCGCATAAAATGACCCAAATGCTCGATATCCCCGTGCTCGGCTTGGTGGAGAATATGAGCTATAT
>JAZURB010000080.1:0-8135 GCA_045605945.1 Acutalibacteraceae bacterium | reverse complement strand
CCCACGCCCTTGCCGCGCGACGCTTTTTCCACGCAAAAGCGACCGAGCAGCCATTCCCCTTCACCGCTGTCGCGAAAAAAGCGGCAGGTCGCAACGGGGCGCTCATCCAGAAACACCAGCGCATGAACGGCAACGGCGTCGATATCATCCACATCATCGGTAAAGCCTTGTTCATCCATAAATACCGTAACGCGAAGCTGCATCGCCTCTTTGGGCAACGCATCGTAAAACTCGATTCTCACGCCGCTTTCACATCCTTTCCTCTACAGTATACAAGAAAGCGACAAAATATGCAACTGCTCAGACAAAGTCGTGATCATACGCTTTAAAAAAAGCATCGATGGCATTTTCATACCCTTCGCGACCAATATAATAACTCATGCCGTGATCCGCGCCCGGAACAACCAACAAATGCTTCGGCGCAGCACACGCTTTATAATTTTCATAAGTCATAGTAACGGGCACAAAATGGTCATCGGTGCCGTGGATGAACAGCACGGGCAAGTGCGTGTTTTTGAGCGAATCTGCCGCCGAGCCGTCTTTTGGGCTAAAGCGCGCCGCTTTCTTACACAGCTTGCTCGCCATGCGATCAAACAGTGCATAATGCACATGCATATTCCGTTGCACCACATGCTTCCAAATCGCCTGCGGCGAGGTGAAGCCGCAATCGGCGATGATGCCGTGAACATTCGCGGGCAAATCGAGATCGGATGCCATCATAACGGTGGTGGCGCCCATGGAGATACCTGCTAAATAGATTGGCAGCTCGCTGCCTTTGTTTTCGTTGACCCAGTTGACCCAGCGCGGGCAATCGTAGCGTTCGATGATGCCAAACCCCATATGCTCACCGCCCGAAGCACCTTGCCCGCGTTGTTCGACAAACAGCACATGACAACCCCGATCATGCCAGCAATCGGCGATCGGCCCGAAATCGCCTGCCCACGAACTGCGCCACCCGTGCATCGCGATAATTACCCGCTTGGCATTTTCACAAGGATACCAATGCCCGACAAGTGTGACACCGTCCTCCGTTTCCAGGGTAACCGATTCGGTTTCACGGGACAGCAACCGGTTTTGCGCCGCTTGAAGCTTGGCGACAAAATCGGCTGTGTATTCGCAACCGCTGAGCTTTTTCTTGGTTTTTGCCATTTGCTTATTTGCCAGCGCATTGTCGCGCTTGAGCGCCACACCGAGCATTGTTTTGGTCGCAAGGTAGGTCATTGTCGTAACCGCGGCGGCAACGCCTGCGGCGATCCCCGCGGTAAGCAGGATCGGCTTAACAGCTTTTTTCAACAGGCACAACTCCTTTTTGTTTATTCGGAATTACGATGCCCGTTTTTGAAAAATATATTCCCATAAAAAACAGGGAAGTGCCGGTGGCGGCGCTTCCCTGTTTTACACGATATTACACCGAAGCGACAGCCGCTTCGTCCTTCTTTTCCGCGCTGCGCGCTTTCACGCTTTGAGCACGATATTCGGTGACTTCCACGAAGGTTTCACCATCGATCTGCAGCGACACGGGACGATCAAATTTGACCACAATATCATGACCGACATGCAGCGCCGCGTTCTTTTTATAGTTGAGATGTTGTCCTTTAAACAACGACGGGAAAATCATGAGAATTTTGAGTCTGCCGCAATTGTGCATAACATTGAGCGACAACGAGCGTTCCGCAGACAAGCGATCCTGCTCGGGCGCAGGCATCATGCCGCCGCCGTAAAAACGGCCGTTCATGCTCGGAGCGATCCAGACCTTTTTGTATGTATACGTTTTACCGTCCACGATCACCGTTGCGTTCGTGGGACGATAATGGAACAGCACACCTTTGATCGCGATGGCGGTGTAATCGACGGGTTTGTCCGACTTTTCGCGCATCATATCGCCGACCTCGCAGCAATAGCCGTCAATACCGAAGCCGATGCCGTTTACAAAACGATGCGTCTCGCCCTTTACGGTAACGGTCGGCAGATCCTGAATATATTCCTTCAGAGGCACCGGTGCCTTGCCGCCCGCTTTCTCAACATCGTTCATAAAATCGTTGCCCGAGCCGGTGGGATAATAATAGAGCGTTTGGGTATATGCCGCATCACCGAGCATATTGACAAAGCGGTTAAGCGTACCGTCACCGCCGCACACAACGACATCCGTCTGCGGCTCGAGTCCGTTCAAAAACGCCGGGATATCCGCAATTTTGCGGATATCACAAAACTCATGTGTCGCGGGGTCAAACACCGTTTTGAGCATTTCCAATGCGCCGTTTGCGCCTTTTCCCGAAATGGGATTATAGAGTACCATGTTCATGTACTTTTCCCTCCTGCTTATTCAAGTGTTCATCGATCGCCGCACGCGCACGATCACTGAGCACACGACTTCGGACCTTTTCGATCTCCTCGGGCATCATCACATCCACAACATCCAGATAGACATCCGTTACACCGAACGGGCGATGCTTATGAATATCCTCGCAACCGCGAATAGCAAGCACCACGATCGGCGCTTTTGCCTTTTGCGCAATTTTAAACACACCGCCGTGGAACGGCAACAGCACTTTGGTTTTGCTGCGGGTGCCTTCGGGATATACACCGATGGACACTTCTCCTTCGCCGAGAAGACGCGCCGCACGATTGATCGTGCCCATGGCGTTGCGGGCGTTTTCGCGGTCAATCGCCATAAAGCAGCATTTGCGAATAATGCGTCCGCAAGCAAAGATCTTGAAATTCTCCGCTTTTGAAAGGTACGCGAGCTGTTGACGGCGGAACACCTTCCAGGTCACGATGGAATCGAAGTTTGAACGGTGGTTGCCGACATACAGGCATTTACGATCAAGCGGGACACGTTCCATACCGGTGACATGAATGCGCACACGCAACACCCACAACGCAAGCGCCGATACACTATCCAGCAAAAAACGATAAAACCGACTGTTACGGTCATATTCCTTGCGCGGATTGACAAACAGCGCCGCGACGATAATGAACAAAACGATCAGCAAAATCAGCGCGAGGATGCCGAGAAGCGCAAATCCGACATATTTCATCGCGAAAAAACCTCTTTTCTACATAAGAAGCCCTAATATTCCTGTTTTCGCCAAAAGTATACACAAGAAAAATAAACTGAAACGAAACTCTTTTTATCGTCGCGGAAGTCTGACGGTAAACGCAGTCTCACCCGCCTCACTGCGCACGGTAACGCTACCGCCGTGAAGTCCGACGATGCGCTTTACGATAGCCAACCCCACACCGTTACCTTCTGCAGAATGAGACTCGTCCGCTTGATAGAATTTGCGGAAGATATGCTCTTGCTTTTCAAGCGGAATTGTCTCACCGCGATTGATCACCTGCACGGTTGTCTCCCATGCATTTTGATGCACAATCAATGCGATCTTCTCGCCTGCAGGTGTGAACTTGATGGCATTGTGCAGCAGGTTGATCCACACCTGACGCATCAGTTCTTCGTTGGCAACCACGGTATATTCGCCGAGTTCCAGCTCCCAGGCGGGTTCCTTCTCACTCCACAGCTGCTCCAACAACAGAATACACGAGCGCAACTGCTCGGACATATTGTATTCCACCGTATCGGTTAATATTGTCTGGTTTTCCACGCGCGTGAGATCCAGCACATTTTGCGCCATATAGGACAAACGACGCGCTTCCTCTTCGATAATGCCGATATACTCCTCGCGCTCCGTTTCGGACAAATCGGGGCGGCGCAGCAATTTAGCAAAGCCGCGAATCGACACGATCGGGGTTTTGAATTCATGCGAAATATTGTTGATAAAATCGCTGCGCAGCATCTCGGTGTTTTCCAGCTCGGTTGCCAGCGTATTAAAGCTTTCGCTCATCTGCTCAAAAGCAGGATGCGAAGCGGTGATTTTATCAAATTCCAAACGCACGGTATAGTCGCCCGAAGCCAGACGGTTAGTTTGATCGATCATGGTGTTGACAGGCTTCATCGGGAAATGACTGAAGCCGAGCGACACGCCGCAGCCGATGATCAAACTGTTGAGAAAGATGAACACCAACAGCGTTTTTATCTCATCACCTGCGACACCGATATTGACCATGACACCGCATTTATCAAGGATATAAATCTCCAAGCTCGTAACCGCTACAGTGACCAGAAACACCGCCAGCATAATCAACGAGAAAATAATCATCAATGAAAAGCGCAGACGGCTGTTTTCTTTTACGCTTCGTTTCGTTTTCATACCGTTTTCACCGCCTTATAGCCAAGACCGCGCACCGATTCGATCCGAAATTCCGTAAACCCTTCGAAGCGTTTACGCAGTCGACCGATATGCACGGTGACGGTTTCCCAGCCGGTATCGCTGTCAGCACCCCAGATTTCATCCATAAGCTGGATGCGGGTGAAAATCTTGCCCGGATAGGACAGCAGCTTATACAGCAGCATAAACTCCTTTTGCGGCAGTTCGATGACGGTTTCCCCTTTGGTAACGGTCATCGAATCGTAATCCACCACCGCATCGCCGACAAAGATTTTATGCTCTGTCGCAATACGCGCACGCCGCAAAAGTGCTTTGATACGCAGTAGCATCTCCACCTCATCCACCGGCTTTGTCATATAATCGTCCGTACCGACCAAAAAGCCTTGGCGCTTATCCATGGGAAGATGCTTGGCCGTCACCATCAAAATCGGCAACGTATTGTTGGAACGGCGCACCGTTTCGGTGAACTCGTAACCGCTCATGCCGGGCATCATCACATCGAGCACGACCAAATCGATATGCTCACGGTCCATAATCTGCAGCGCTTCGTTGCCGTTTTCTGCCGTTATCACAGTATAATGCTCTTGTTCGAGGACTGCGCGCATGAGCAACCGTGTATTTTTATCGTCGTCAACAACCAAAATACAGAACACCCGTATCACTCCTTATGCAAAGCGGTGCCACCATATATGATGACACCGCCCTTTTCTGTTATTTTTTCCAAGTAGACGGTGCAAACATCAGCAAAATCGGGAAAATTTCCAAACGTCCTGCCAACATATTGAAGATGCTTACCGCTTTTGTCAGCACCGAAAAATCCGCAAAGTTTCCTGCAGGGCCGACATCACCCAAACCGGGACCGATATTATTCAGCGTTGTAATCGCTGCCGTAAAGTTGGTAGTTAGATCGCGACCGTCCAAAGAAATCAGCAACGTAGACACCAACAAGATCACCACATAACAGAACAAATAGGCGTGCAACGAACCGAGAGTTTCTCGTTCAACAACCTTGCCGTCCATTTTGATTACCTTTACGGAACGCGGATGAAGCAGATGTGAAATTTCGCGAGATGTACTTTTGGCATACAGTGCGACACGCGATAATTTAAAGCCGCCGCACGTACTGCCCGCACACGCACCCGTACACATCAGCACGACCATAAGGCCGCGCGAAACCTGCGGCCACAAATCAAAGTTCACGGTAGAGTAGCCCGTTGTCGTTATCACCGAAGCAGTTTGGAACAACACCTCGTATATCGTCATACCGACATCGCTCTGATAGTTGGTCCACAGCAAATTACCGATTATAAGCGCCGAGATACCGAAATAAAAGATCATATACCAGCGCAGTTCTTCCATAGAAAACGCTGCTTTAAATTTCTTGGTGAGCACCAGAAAATAAAACGCAAAATTTATACCGAAGAGAAGCATAAAAATCGTGGTGATCACTTGTGCGGCAATGGTATACGATGCCATGCTGTCGTTCAAAACACCGAAGCCACCCGTTCCCGCTGTACCAAACGCAATGCAGATCGCATCAAAAATCGGCATTTTACCGATCGTGATCAGCAGCACGAACTGAACGACCGTCATCACCAGATAGACGGAATATAAGAACATCGCCGTTTTGCGCAAATTGGGAACCAGTTTACTGACGGTCGGTCCGGGGCTTTCCGCCTTCATCAGATACATGCTGTGTCCGCCCGCCATAGGCAATACCGCCAGCATAAACACCAAAACGCCCATACCGCCGATCCAATGCGTAAAGCTGCGCCACAACAGCATGCCGTGGGGCAGCACCTCCACATCGGTCAAGATCGTGGCGCCCGTTGTCGAGAAACCGGACACGGTTTCAAACAGCGCGTCGATAAAAGACGGAATCGTGCCGCTGATGATGAACGGCAGGGTGCCGATAAGCGCCATAACCACCCACGTCAACACGACCGCCACAAAGCCTTCGCGAGCAAAGAACGCTTTGTTTCTCGGCTTTTTGAGTCGCAAAAAGAAGCCGACTGTGCCGCAAACTACACCGATCATCGCAAAAATAAGCGCATCGCGAAATTCGCCGTACACCGCCGCCGTAATCGCCGGAGGTGCCATAAATGCACCTTGCAGCATCACGATCCAGCCGAGAATATACCGAATAATTCCGTAATTCATACGTCACTCATTCCTTCAAAATATCGATAAGATCGGAAAGACCCTTGTGCGTTGTCACCACGATGACCGTATCACCGATCTGCAGACTGTCACGACCACCCGGAGTGAAGATCTTACCGCCGCGGTTGATGCTGCAAATCAGCAGATTTTTCTTCAAATTCAAATCCATTAACGGGATATCCACGATACGCTGAATATGATGACTGTCCTTCACCTTGAACTCCAAAGCTTCCGCTTTGCCGCCCGCCAAATAATACAAGGTTTCAACGTTGCTTCCCGACGCATTTTCCATTGAACGCACATAGCGAAGGATGCGTCCTGCCGTGATGCTGCGCGGGCATACCACGCTGCCGATGGGCATTTCGTTGATCACCTCTTCGAAGGTGATGCGACTGATCTTCGTGACCAGTTTGGCGTTGGACACCTTACGGGCATACAACGACAGCAAAATGTTTTCCTCATCAATACTGGTCAACGACACAAACGCATCGGTATCCTCGATGCCTTCCTCATGGAGCAGTTGTTCATCCGTAGCATCGCCGCAAACCACATCCACCTCGGGAAGCATCTCGCTGAGCTTTTCGCATTTTACGGGATCAACCTCAATCATCTTTACGCGAATATGCGAGCGCGCTAACGATTTCGCCAAATAATAGGACACGCGGCCGCCGCCCGCAATCATCACGTTTTTGAGTGAGCGCGTACGAATACCCATAGCACGAAACACCTTGGAAATGGTAACAAAGTTGATTACGACCCATACGCCGTCGCCCTTTTCGAGCACCATATTACCGTCGGGAATGATCACTTCGTTGCCGCGTTCAATCATGCATACCAAGAAATCCACGCCGACCTTGCGCGATATATCGGCAAGGCGCATACCAAGAAGCGGCGAATCCCCGGGAAGCTCACAACGCACCAAATTGACGCGACCCTTGGCAAAAGCGTCAATCTCCATCGCCGACGGCACCTGAATCAGGCGCGCAATATGCGACGCCGCTGCACGGTCGGGATTGATAGCGAGCGACAAGCCGAGTTCTTCCTTGATAAAACTGATTTCTTCAAAATATTCGGGATCGCGCACGCGTGCAATCGTTTGGCAGTTACCGGCCTTACGCGCGATCAAGCAGCTGAGTAAGCTGGTTTCATCCGTATCCGTCACAGCAATCAACAAATCGGCATCCAACACGCCTGCTTCCATTTGTGCACGATAGCTGACACCGCTGCCGACGACACCCTGCACATCGATGGGTGCAAGCGCTGTTTGCATCAACGCCGCATTGGTATCCATCATCGTAACGGCATGGCCTTCTTCGCTCAAACGCTCGGCAAGCTCGATACCGACCTTACCGCATCCGACAATAATAATATTCATAAACGTATCCTCCGTAACACAAACGTATTCTTCGGCAATTATAAAGATAGTATAGCACAATTTTCATTTTCGGCAATGGATTTTTGCAAGTTTTCCCGCTTTTCGTCATATTTTTACACAAAAAAAGAGAGACACGACGTGTCTCTCTTTTTTTATTGCTTATTCTTCTTCGGGGAGGAAGTTCTTGGGATCGCACATTTTGATGGCACGATCATTGAATTCCGCTGTCAATGTCTCGGCGAGCGCATCGACATCGGCATCAAACTCGTCGAACTTCATGCCGTAGATCACCGTGTCGTGTTGGTCGGCATAATAATTCTCGCCGCCCGCAGTTTCCACATTGATGCGGTTGACAAGCGCGGTGTAGGTGGTGC
>JAZURB010000079.1:0-4569 GCA_045605945.1 Acutalibacteraceae bacterium | reverse complement strand
GTCAGGTCGCACAGCGAGCCGATCAGATCGGTGAGCTGACGGGGGGTGGTACCTTGCGACGCCATGTTGCCCACGAGGTCGCTTTGCTTGTTTTGGATGCTGGCGGAAATGGCTTTTTTCAGCTCTTCGCCCGACAGATCTTTGAAATCGTTGTCGGCGAGATATTTCAGCTTCAGCTCATTGGGGGTACCGATCAAGCCGTCGGTGAAGGCGGGAGACACGACGGGGTCGGCAAGCTCCCAGATCTTACCTTGCGGATCTTTGAAAGCGCCGTCGCCGTACACCATGACTTCCACATGCTTGCCGGTAGCTTCCAAAATACGCTTCTGGATATCCAGCACGAGGTCTTTGCACTCGCGCGGGAACAGCTTAATGGTCGTTTCGGTCGATTTGTTCGAGCCGAGCAGACCGTATTTCTCGTTGCAGCCGCTGCCGTTGACAGGGGCGTTCAAGATATCGTCCAAACCGCAAACAACCTTCGCGCCCGCTGCTTTCAGGATACGCTTGGTGCGCGCGCGGGTATGAATGTCGCAGTTGATGATGCAATCGGTGTAATCGAGGATCGCTTTTGCCTGATTGGCGAACACGATCTCGACCTCGGCGCCGGCTTCGCGCACGATAGTGGCATAATAATCCACATAATCGACGCCGGTGAACTCGTGGCGGTTTTCGCCGAACAGCTCACGATAGCGCTCGAGAGACAACACATCGGAATAGGGGTTGATGCCCGCATCGTCCAGCTTGTCCAGCGAGACGAGCTCGTTGCCCACTTCGTCAGAGGGATAGCTGAGCATCAGCACGACTTTTTTCGCGCCCATAGCGATACCGCGCAGGCAGATCGCAAAACGGTTACGCGACAAAATGGGGAAAATAACGCCGACAGTTTCACCGCCGAGCTTTGCTTTGACATCGGCAGCGATATCGTCTACCGAGGCGTAGTTGCCTTGGGAACGAGCGACAATGGATTCGGTAAGAGAGATTACATCACGATCACGCAGGGAAAAGCCTTCGCTCTCAGCAGCAGCGAGAACACTATCCGACACAATGGCGGCGAGATCGTCTCCCTGACGGATGATCGGGCAGCGGATACCGCGGGACACGGTACCGACCAAACGGACGCTTTCAGACATACACAGTCTTCCTTTCCGAGATGCGGGCGCGGTGAAAACGCCCGTCAATATTCCGAGCGGCGGGATGCCGCTTAAACTGAACAAATGTTATTATATACGATATATGCGCATCTTGCAAGGGGGTATGCGGAATTTTTGTCAAAAATCTCGCAATATTTTTGCGCTGTTTGCAGATGTTTCGTTTCAAATGTTTCATAAAACCGTGAAAATCTGCTGTTTTTACGGGAAAACCGCATAAATTTGCAACAATCATCGAGCAATGTTGCAAAAGCGGCAAATCGTTATTCCGCGTCCTCGTCATCCAGCAGCAGGGTGGATGTGGTATCCTGCGCTTCTTTCATCACATCCGCCACAAACGCCTTGCGCTGCGCAAAGAAAGCGAAGCCTTCTGCAGGAATGAGCAGCAAGAGCGGGAACAGCATGGAATAATGCTGCCAAATTTGCGCCGACAGCGACAAACCTTCGCCGTTGTTGATGCCCGCGAGTGCATCGTAGGTGAACAGCAGGCTGAGGTTGACGACATAGGGGATAAAGAAAGCGATACCCGCCGCGATAACGGCACAACCGACCAGCGAAAGAGCGGGCTTTTTGCGCAGCAGCAACACAGCGGTCACGAGAATGCCGACCGCAATCAGCACCAGCGCGATCGTACCTGTCGGCAAAATCTTGGTCAGCGCCGCAATATCTTCGGCGCTGTTTTGGCGCTGCTCGTACAAGCCGCTGTTCAAATTGAAATACATAATGCCCTGCAGCAGCGCCTGGAATGCCACACCCAACAGTGTCAGGATCATGGTTGCCACGGTCAGCCATTTTGCTTGAGGCCATGCGCGCTTCACAAGCTGCTGCACCTCTTCATATGCACGCAACGCGCTCATATCTTCCGCGCGCTTATCGCGGTTACGACGACCTTTTCCCATACTGAGGACACTCCTTACGCCATTCTATAGAATACATCCTATTAACTATAGCAAATTTTGCGGCGGTGTGCAATGATTTTGCATGAAAAAACCGTTGCAAACGGATATTTTTACAAATTTATCGAAATTCGTTGCAAAAAAATTGAAATGTGGTTAAAATATTGTTCATACACCGCAGAAAAAATCTGGTACAATATAGGCATAATAGAATGCATACCGAAAAAGGAGATGTGCAACATGGCTGTTTCAAAAATCATGATCGTGGATGACGACAGCAACATTTGCGAATTGCTGCGCCTGTATCTGGAGAAGGAAGGCTTTGCCACCGTGATCGCGCACAACGGTACGATTGCGCTCGACTTGTTTGCCAAGGAAGCTCCCGACTTGATTCTTCTCGATGTCATGATGCCGGAGTTGGACGGCTGGCAGGTGTGCCGCGAGGTGCGTAAGAAGAGCAATTGCCCGATCATCATGCTCACCGCCAAGAGCGAGGTGTTTGATAAGGTGCTGGGTCTTGAACTCGGCGCGGACGATTATATTACCAAGCCGTTTGAGGCGAAAGAGGTCGTTGCGCGCGTCAAAGCGGTGCTGCGTCGTGTTAATCCCGCCGATCGCCGCGAGGTGCGCGAGGTGACATATGAAAACCTCTACATCAACATGGAGAACTATGAGCTGCGCGTGAACGGTGAGCAGGTGGCAACACCGCCCAAGGAGATGGAGCTGATCTATCACCTGGCGAGCAACCCCAACCGTGTGTATACGCGCGACCAGCTGCTTGACGAGGTGTGGGGCTTTGAGTATTACGGCGACAGCCGCACGGTGGATGTCCATGTGAAGCGCTTGCGCGAGAAGCTCGACGGCGTTTCCGAGCAATGGAACTTAAAAACCGTCTGGGGCGTCGGCTACAAATTTGAGGTAAAGGATTGATCGCTCATGTTTCGGAGCGTCTTTTCCAAGTATTTTGCGATCCTGGCGGTGTTGCTGCTGTCGGCGATGACCGCGCTCGGCTTGGTGCAAACGATTTATTTTAAAGATTACTGGATCGACGATAAACGGGAACAGCTTGAAGAATACACCGTGCAAATGGCGGCGCATGCTGCCGATGTCATGGTGCGCTCGTTCGAAGACCCGAACACCTATGTCATCACGACGCAAAGCATTCAGCCGGTGATTGATTTGCTTGCCGATGCTATGGATACGCAGGTGTTGATCACCGATACGGCGGGCAACATTGTGATCAGCTCGGCGGATGCGCCGCTGGCACTGCCGCGCGTCCCGCGTGAAACCATGACGCAGATCGGCGAAGCGTATTTCGCCGTCGGTACCATGAACGGTCTTTTCTCGTCCATGCAATATACGGCGTCCGCGCCGATTTGCGCCGAGGAAGGGCAACCGATCGGCTATGTCATCACGGCGTCGTCTGCCGATGCGCTCATGTCCTATCTCGCCGAGACGGTCAAGGCGTATGCCATGTCGGCGGTCGTGGTGCTTATTGTGCTGTTTATTGTGATCTACGCGCTGTCCTATCGGTTGGTGAAACCGCTGCGGGATATGGCGGTGGCAACCCGCCGCTTTGCGGAGGGGGATTTCAGCTATCGTGTCACGGTGCGCGGCAAGGATGAGGTAGCGGAACTGGCGAGTGCGCTCAACAGCATGGCCACCTCGTTGTCTGCAACGGATAACATGAGCCGCACCTTCATTGCGAATGTATCCCACGAGCTGAAAACGCCGATGACGACGATCAGCGGGTTTATCGACGGTATTCTTGACGGCACGATTCCGCAGGATCGGCAAACATATTATCTGCGTATCGTGTCCGATGAGGTAAAGCGCCTGTCGCGTTTGGTGCGCTCGATGCTCGAGCTGTCCCGCATCGATGACGGCACGGTTGCGCTCAAACCGGTCGCATTCGATTTGACAGAGGCGGCATGCAGTGCGCTGCTGTCGTTTGAAAAACGCATCGATGCGAAGCGTGTCAATATCACGGGATTGTCCGAATGCGAACGCACCATGGTTACCGCCGACTATGATTTGGTCGGGCAGGTGGTGTATAATCTGTTGGATAACGCGGTCAAGTTCGTCAACGAGGGCGGCGAGATCGGCGTGAATATCTATCGCGAGCAAGGGCGTGTGTATCTGTCGATCCGCAACAGCGGTGCGGGACTGTCACCCGAAGAAATGCCGCGCGTGTTTGAACGGTTTTATAAAACCGATCGTTCCCGCAGCTTGGATAAAACCGGTGTGGGACTCGGTCTCTATATTGTCAAAACCGTGATCAATTTGCATCACGGCGAGATCTTTGTTCGCTCGGTGCAGGGCGAATATTGCGAATTTGTTTTTTGGCTGCCCGATGAGGCGGACGTTGCAAATGCCGATGCCGCCAAGCTCCCGCAGCATCACGAATAACTACAGCTATCGAAAGGTAGGAGAACAATATGAACGAATGGAATCAAGACTTCGAAAAGCGCTCCGAGGAAAACGGCATGACGTCGCCTTCGACGGAGAATTACGGCGCAGTGCCG
>JAZURB010000078.1:0-5009 GCA_045605945.1 Acutalibacteraceae bacterium | reverse complement strand
AGCGGCAACAACGGCGGCGATGGCTATGTTATTGCGCGCCTGCTTGCCGAGCAGGTGCCGCATGCGGAGGTGACCGTGGCACAAACGGCAGCACCCGCATCCCCGCTTGCCAAGGAAAAAGCCGCGTTGTTGCCTACCTCTGTTAGGGTTATTGATGCGCAGGAGGTTTACGAAACCGATGCGGCATATACCGTCATCGTGGATGCGGTTTACGGTATCGGCTTTCACGGGGCTTTGTCGCCCGAACTGCGCAAATTGTTCGCGTGGGTGGATACAGTCGCGCCGGTGTTGGCGGTCGATATTCCCAGCGGCATCAACGCGGATACGGGAGACACGGATATCGATTGTATCGTTGCGGCAGTGACCGTGACGTTTACTGCGCTCAAATATGCTGCGATATTGCATGCGGGCGCATTGTTCGGCGAGCCGATCGTTGCCGATGTCGGCATTGACGCCGACTTGGTACAAGCGTATACAACCGAAATACGATTGATCACGGGTGAAGCAGTGCGTGCTGTATTGCCGCCGCGCCCTTGTGACGGTCACAAAGGTACCTTCGGGCGTGTGTTGTCTGTGTGCGGTAGCTACGGTATGGTTGGGGCGGCGTTGCTTGCCGCCAAAGCGGCTTTGCGCGCGGGAGCGGGCGTGTTGCATGCAGCGCTGCCGCAGTCGGTTTATCCGATCGCAGCGGGTGCTTTGTGGGAAGCGGTGTATCATCCGCTCCCCGAAACAAAAGAGGGTACTTTCGGTATGTGTTCGCTGCCGCAGCTTGAGCAGCTGGCGCAGGATAAGCAAGCGGTGCTTGTCGGCTGCGGTTTGTCTCGCCATCCCGAAACTGCGAGGATGCTGCTTGAATTTCTCCCGACACTTACTGCACCGACCGTGATTGATGCTGATGGTCTAAATTTACTTTCGTCGCATATACATGTGGTGAAAGCAATGCAGGCTCCTTGTGTTCTCACGCCGCATCCCGCCGAGGCGGCGCGGTTGCTCGGCATTTCCACTGCCGAAGTGGAATGTGACCGTGTATCCGCGGTGCGCCGCTTGGCGTCGGAAACCGGTAAAACGGTCATACTCAAAGGGCATCGCACCCTCGTTGCCGCACCTGACAGTGTAGTGTATATTAACGGCAACGGCAACAGCGGTATGGCAACAGGCGGCAGCGGCGATGTGCTCAGCGGTATGGTTGCGGCATTTCTGGCGCGCGGTATATCTCCGCTGGATGCAGCAAAATGTGCGGTGTTTTTGCATGGCGCAGCGGGCGATGATGCGGCTGCGCGTTTGAGTGAGACGGCGCTGTTACCGACCGATTTGATTGACGAGCTGGCGCATGTGCTTTCGCATTTTGAAACGCGGGAGTGATCGTTGTGCGCCGTTTGGCGGCCTTGCTGTTGGTGTGTGCGCTTTTGTTCGCAGGTTGCGGCAAATCTCCTCCGCCGATTACGGAGGGATTTTCCTGCACCGTATCGCTCGAATATGACGGCGCAGCTTATGAAGGGATTTTTACGCGCAGCGCTGCGCAAAGCGGTATGTTGGCGTTAACCTCACCGCCGTCGGTCAACGGACTTTCCATGGCGTGGGAAGGGGAAGAGGTCGTGCTTTCCTACGGCGGTATGACGCTGCGCCTTGATGAGGAAAAGCTTCCCGTCGGCGCGGCCGTTAAAATCGTGAGCCGTGCGCTTGATGCGTGTGCCGCACAGTCGTCTGCTGCGGGCGGTACAATACACGGCGAACTGGCGGGAACCGCGTTTGTGATAGCATTCGATGAACAAAGCGGCTTTCCTGCAAAATTGGAACTGCCGTCCGTGCCGATTACAGTCACCTTTTCCGCGTGGCAAAAGCTCGGTGAAACAACGTCAATATCTTGAAATACAGAGAGCGAAGCGAGGGAGCCTCGACGCTCTCTTTTTTTGTTGTGATAGGCAAAATGTCTTGTTTTTTGGTTAAATTGTCTTGCGTTTTGATGTGTATTTGCGAATATTGTCGCAAAATTTTGCAGAGAATAGAGGGGCGTATGCGCGAAAGATGTTTGGAAATTGTGAGGAATAGGCGAATAACGATAGCGAATTTGTAAAAAATCAACAAAAGTATTTACAATGTGTTTTGAGTTTAATGCAAAATTTATAATTATTTAAAAATTGTTGTTGACTTTTTGCCGGTAAACATGTATACTATTATTAATTCTCAAACGATATCCGTCATGTTGCCCCTGTGCGCGTTGTCTGCGAAGAGGTGTTTTCTTGGCAGAATTCGACACAATGATATCCAACGAGGAGTTGGCGTCCCGCTTTCAAAGCGGGGATGATCGCGCGTTTGTGGAATTGGCGCAGCGTATGATGCCGATGCTTCGCTTTGAGTCGGCGCATATTTATTGCAACGGCGCCGACAACGACGATCTTGTGCAAGAAGCGATGCTCGCGCTGTTCTCGGCAGCGCAGCGCTATCGTCCCGACGGCGGTGCTTCGTTTGTTACCTTTTGCCGCACCTGCGTCAAAAACCGTTTGTTAAATGCGGCGCGCGCGCTGCAAACACCCGAATCGCCGCAAGAGGATGACCAGCTGTTCAACGCGGTTGATCGCGAGGATCATCTGCACAACAGCGGCTTCGAGGATCGGTACGATGATCGCGAGAATGATGCAGCGCTGCTTGATCGTTTAAAGGGTCATCTGTCATCGCTGGAGTATCGCGTGATGCTCTTGCATTTAGCGGCATATACTTACGAGGAAATTGCCGCATCTCTTCATGTCACCGCAAAATCCGTAGATAACGCGATGCAACGTCTTCGCAAGAAGCTGTCTGCGGTGCTGTAACCTTGGTGTTAATGCGTAAGCATTTCACGATATATTTTCATGCCCGGCCGTTTTGACCACCCGTATTGATTCTCCGATATTCGGCGAGAGGCAAATCTTTTCAAAGTGAGGTAAAGGATCATGTACGAAGACAAAACTTTGGTGTGCAAAGAATGCGGAGCGGAATTCGTTTTCACTGCAGGCGAGCAAGAGTTTTACGCGGAAAAGGGTTTCGTGAATGAGCCCCAGCGCTGCAAGGCTTGCCGCGACGCGCGTAAGAACGCAACCAGAGGCGAGCGCAAGATGTACACGACGGTGTGCGCCGAGTGCGGTGGTGAAGCGGTTGTTCCCTTCGAGCCCCGTGAGGGTCGTGCGGTGTTCTGCAGCGCATGCCACGCCAAGAGAACTGAGGGCTGATTTTTAACGCAAATCTCAGGAATCTGAAAAAACTCCCGCTTGAAAGCGGGAGTTTTTTGCGTTATAATAGAATATCATTGCGTATAGTGAAAAGGAGGCGGCGTATATGAAGGTCGTAAGCGTTACCAAAGCCAAACAGCATTTATATACGATCTGCTTCGATGACGGGCAAAGCGGCAGTATTGATAAAACCGTGTGGGAGCACAGCGGTTTAACTGCGGATGCCGAAATCGACGATGCCGCATGGGAGGCGCTGTGTGAGCGTTCACAGGTGTATCGTGCGAAGGAAAAAGCGTTGTATTATCTATCGTTGCGGGATTACGGCAGCGGTGAACTGCGTGCAAAGCTGCGTCAGGCGGGCATCGATAAAATGCTTGCCGAAACCACGGTTGCGCGTCTTTGCGAAAGCGGATTGATTGATGATGCGCGGTATGCCGCGGCGCTTGCGCGTGATATGAGCGAGCGAAAACTCTATCCCAAACGCCGCGTGGCAATGGCGCTTCGTGAAAAAGGCTTTTCGGCGGAGGATATTGAGCAAGCTCTTGAAAAATTGGATGCACAAGAAGCGCAACAAGCACTTGAATTGTTGTACAAAAAAAGGTATAATGGAAAGAGCGACGCTAAATCGAAAGAAAAGGCGCTCGCGATGTTGGCGCGTTACGGGTTTTCCTATGCGGTCAGCAAACAGGCGCTCGCGATGTGGGACGCGGAAAATGATGAAGATTGATTGTTCTCAAAGGAGATAAAACGCTATGGCGATCACGGTCGGAATGGTATCCCTCGGATGCCCGAAAAACCAAATGGATGCGGAACTCATGCTCGCAACGCTGCAAAAGGCGGGCATGGAGCTGGTGGCGGATGCTGCTTTGGCGCAGGTCGTTATCGTGAACACCTGCGGCTTCATCGAAGCGGCAAAACAGGAAGCGATCGAAACGATTTTGGAACTCGCCCAGCTCAAAAAAGAGGGGCAAATCCAAAAGCTGATCGTCACGGGCTGTCTGGCGCAGCGTTATCGGGAAGAACTCGCACGTGAGCTTCCCGAATGCGATGCTGTGCTCGGCCTCGGTGCCAACGGCGATATTGCCAAAACGGTAGAAGCGGTTATGGCGGGGGAAACGGTGCGCAATTTCCCGTCGCGCAAATGCTGGTGCCTTGACGGCGACCGTGTGATGACCACGCCGCATTTCTTTGCGTATATGCGCGTAGGCGACGGCTGCAGCAACTGCTGTACCTATTGTGCAATTCCGTCCATTCGCGGCGGTTTGCGCAGCCGTGAGGAGGAAGCACTCATCGAAGAAGCGACAGCGCTTGCGCAAAGCGGCGTCAAGGAACTCGTGCTGGTCGCGCAGGACACCACGCTCTACGGTCAGGATCTCTACGGTGAGAAACGCCTGCCGCAGTTATTGCGCCGTTTGTGCGCCATTGATGGCATCGAGTGGATTCGCCTTTTGTATTGCTATCCCGAACATATTACCGACGAATTGCTCGCCGTGATGCGCGAAGAGCCGAAAATCGCAAAATATATGGACATCCCGCTGCAGCATGCTTCGGGCGCGGTGCTCGCGCGCATGCATCGTCCCGGCGATCGTAACAGTCTTTCGGCGCTTATTCGCCGTATCCGCGAGGAGGTGCCGGGCATTGTTCTGCGCACCACCGTGATGACCGGCTTCCCCGGCGAGACGGAGGAGGACCAGAAGGATACCCTCGCCTTCATAGAAAAGTGCGCTTTTTCCGATATGCACATTTTCCCCTACTCCCGCAGACCCGGCACCCCTGCGGACAAGATGCAAGTCGGAGGCCAAG
>JAZURB010000077.1:0-1675 GCA_045605945.1 Acutalibacteraceae bacterium | reverse complement strand
TTTTTTGGTGGAGACGAAGAGGATCGAACTCTCGACCTTACGGATGCGAACCGTACGCTCTCCCAGCTGAGCTACGCCCCCAAACAATATACACACCGCGTTGGTGCCTGTATATATTAGAACAAAATTCTCGATTTGTCAAGAAGAAATCTCGAAATTTTTGAATTTTTTTTCGGATTATTGAAAAGAATTCAAAATCTTTCCTTTATACTAATTTACAAGTGCGAATTTGTATGGTATAATAATCAAAATAATGCTATTTTGGATACTTATGCTCTTGTATTATGCTTAAAGGAGTTTTTGGTATGAAGAAACTGTTGGCGGTTTTCCTTTCTGTTTTGCTGGCAATTGTGTTGCCTATGTCGGCATTTGCTGTTCCGAGCGAAACCGAGGACACGACCATTGAAATCTCAATCGTTATGGAGTTGCAGTCGGATAACACCGTGCGTGCCACGTTGTATGATGATCGCAACGGTGTTGTTGCGCGCTGGCCTGTCAGCCTTGTGATTGACGGCGAGGTTGTCGAGCAGCAGGAAACCGACGGTAACGGCGATGTGCATTTCGAATACAAAGTCGCTTTGGAGGATGTCCAAATCGGCTGCACCGCGATTGACGGTTCTTATGACAAGTATACCTTTGTCGGTACGACAGCGTATCTGGATGATCGTGTGGGCTCCACTATAACGGAAGCAACACAGATCCCGCCGTCGTCAACCACCGCTGCATCTGCGGATAGCGAGGCAACGACGACAGCGGCAACCGAGCCAACACAAAAGTTACCCGCAAACGATGTTCCGTTAAGCACGACCGATTCCTTCAGCTTTGCTTCGATGACCACCGCTGTGGCGGATGATCATGTTGCGGTGGGCGTGGATGTGGATAACGGCATTGTGAACGCCATGCAATCACCCGGCGCAGAAATCACCGCGAAAGCGCGCTTGTGGATGGAAAAGTCGCAATACGATGCGTTGGTGTCTTCGCCCGATGCTATGTTGCATCTGCAACTGACCACCAATGCCGCAGCAATCACCAAGGATGCTTTGATTGCTGCCAAAAATGCCGATCCGAACTTTTCTTCTTATGAGGATACGCAGGTAAAAGGCTTTGCGATGGATTTGAATTTGATGTATATCGAAGGAAATTCGCGCGTTCCGCTCGAAATCACGACGGATGGTTTGTATACGGTGGAATTGCCGATTCCGCAGCTGTTGGCGCGTTCGGAGAAATATGCCATCGCCGTGTGCACCGTCAATGGTGTCGATTCATTCTTGGAGTTGAAGCCGAACGACGGTATGCTTAAATTTTCCGTAAAGCGTTTCCAAACGCTGGCGCTTGTTGGCTTCGGCGATAGCGGCGCTGTGGGCGCTGTTGCCCAAACGCCCTGGTTGTTGATTGTTCTCGGCGTTGTAGGTGCCTTGTTGATTGTCGGCGGTGTATTGCTGCTGGTGTTTATCACCTTCCGTCGCAAGAAAAAGAAGGCACTTTCGCCCGAGCAAGAAAACGATGCCAAGGATTCTACGCGTCAAATTATGATTGCGCCGACTGCGGAAGTGGAAATTGAAAGCAGCCTTGAGGTGCCGACTGATGTCGTGAATAAGCCCGTTTTGCTCGACTATGATGAGCAATCGGATTTGAACGAAAAGGAATGGGAGCATTTCCGCGCAAAACCGAATTT
>JAZURB010000076.1:0-4314 GCA_045605945.1 Acutalibacteraceae bacterium | reverse complement strand
CCCCGCTCCGACGCAGCCCGTCCCGCTCGGCCCGATGACGCTTGAGGATCTCACCCGCATCATGAGCCCGGCAATGACCTGGAGCGAGATCATGATGTACGACCACACCGCGGTCGACGACTCCCATGCTACCTTCGAGGTGAGCGACCAAAGCGGTAACAAATGCACGCTGGCAGTCACCTACGACGCGATTGCCGACATCGTGACTCAAGCCGATCTGTCCTACGGCGATGTCACCTACAGCGTGCTGACCGATTCCACCGCACCCATTCGCGACATTATGGTCGCGATCCGTCAGGCGACCGAAACCGCCGAATAATATTAAGAAAGAAACGAGGAATGCATTATGAAAATCACCTTGCGCGTGCTGGCCGCTGTGCTGGCGATCCTGATGATGACGGTCGGTTTGACCGCTTGCGGCGATAAGAACGACGGTGTTGTTGTGGTTGAGCCCGCAGGCAATGACGAAGCGGTCACCAAGCAAACCGCGACTGCCGAGCCCCCGAAGAACCTGGACATGGGTCGCATGAACGCGTCCCACCTGCTCAACATCCAAAGCTCGCTCATGAACTGGTACGATGTGATGGGCTTTGAACACACCGAGGAAACTCCCGGTGTGGCGGTGTTCCCTGTGGTCTGCGGCGAAAATCTGACCGGCGAGCTGGTTGTGGAATACAACGCCGAAACCGCCGAGGTCTCGCGCGCGGATATGACGCTCAACGATGTGACCGTCAGCCTGCTCGTGGACGATTGGTCGCAGCTCAAGCCCATCATGGACGAGATGCGTAAGGGCTGATCGTATGCGTATTGTATATCAACGCGTGTCCCGCGCCGCTGTTACCGCCGACGGGATCCCGACGGGGGCGATCGCTAAAGGCGCGCTGCTGCTGGTCGGTGTCGGCAAAGAGGACACCGCAGAGGACGCGGCGTGGCTTGCCAAAAAAGTGCTGGATCTGCGCGTGTTTGAGGATGACAACGGACGCATGAATTTATCCCTGCGCGATATCGCGGGCGGCGTGCTCGCCGTGTCCAATTTCACGCTGTACGGCGATTGCCGTCGCGGTCGTCGCCCCGATTTCACAAGTGCGGGCGCTCCCGCAGAAGCCAAGGCGCTGTACGAGCAGTTTTTGAAGATGCTCGCCGACGAGGGCGCGGCATCGGTGCAAGCGGGCGTGTTCGGCGCCGATATGGCGATCGATATGATTGCGGACGGCCCCGTCACTCTGCTGCTGGACAGCGATGACCGTCACGCGCCGCGCCGCGGATAAAATTTTCAGCAAGATGAGTAAAGCCCTCTGCGCAAATGTTACGCAGAGGGTTTTTTGTGGGGTGCGGCGACCTCGACACCCATGATTACGTCACCCGTTCGACATCGTAGAACTTGTAGAGAAGGCATGTATGCCTTCCGTTATGGCGGCACGGATGAATCCGTGTCCTACGCCTCGCCTTCGGAGGGGGCGGCAACCTCGACGCCCCGTTTGCACAAACCTGAGGCAAAGCCCACGAATATGCGGGTTTCGTCAATTTTTTCACAATTATTTTCTATTCTCCTCTTGCTATTCGGGCGAAAACATAGTATACTTAAGATACCCATGAAAATGGGGTAACACTAAGGATTTAATTTTGAAAGGAGATAGAAACCCATGGCTCTGACTACCAACAAGTCCGTGCTGTTCTGGATCGACGAGAAAGTCGCGCTCTTGAAGCCCGACCAAGTCGTTTGGATCGACGGCAGCGAAGAGCAGCTCGAGGCCCTGCGCGCTGAGGCTTGCTCTACCGGCGAAATCATCAAACTGAACCAAGAAAAACTCCCCGGCTGCTACTATCATCGTACCGCTGTTAACGATGTGGCGCGCGTCGAAGGTCGTACCTTCATCTGCGCTCCCACCGCTGAAGAAGCAGGCCCCACCAACAACTGGATGGATCCCGCTGAGGCGTACAAGATGCTCGACGACATCGCTCGCGGCAGCTATCAGGGTCGTACCATGTACGTCATCCCCTATTCGATGGGCCCCGTCGGTTCTCCCTTTGCCAAATACGGCATCGAGCTGACCGACTCCATCTATGTTGTGCTCAACATGGTCATCATGACCCGCGTGGGCGTGAATGTTCTCGAGGCCCTCGGCGACAGCGAGGACTGGATCCGCGGCATTCACTGCAAATGCGACATCGACGAGGAGAAGCGTTATATCTGCCACTTCCCGCAGGATAACACCATCTACTCCGTGAACTCCGGCTACGGCGGCAACGTGCTGCTCGGCAAGAAGTGCTTCGCGCTGCGTATCGCTTCCTACCTCGGCCGTAACGAGGGCTGGATGGCTGAGCATATGCTCATCCTCGGCGTCGAGTCTCCCGATGGCGACATCAAGTATATCGCAGCGGCGTTCCCGTCTGCTTGCGGCAAGACCAACCTGGCTATGCTCATCCCGCCCGAGTACTACAAAGGCAAGGGTTACAAAGTCTGGTGCGTCGGCGACGACATCGCTTGGATGCGCGTCGGCGAGGACGGCCGCCTGTGGGCTTGCAACCCCGAGAACGGTTTCTTCGGCGTTGCTCCCGGCACCAACATGAAGTCCAACCCCAACGCTCTGATCTCCACCCAGCAGGGCACCATCTTCACCAACGTTGCGCGTAACCTCGACGACAACACCGTGTGGTGGGAAGGCCTCGATAAGAACCCGCCCACGAACGCTGAAGAGTGGAAGGGCAGCAAATGGGATTACACCGATGGCACCAAGGGTGCGCATCCCAACTCCCGTTTCACCGCTCCCGCGAAGAACTGCCCCTGCGTGTCTTCTGAGTTCGACTCCCATACGGGCGTGCCGATCTCCGCGATCGTCTTCGGCGGCCGCCGCGCGAAGACCGCTCCGCTGGTGTATCAGTCCCGCGACTGGAACCACGGCGTGTTCGTTGGTTCGATCATGGCTTCCGAGACCACCGCTGCCGCGACCGGCGCTGTCGGTGTTGTCCGCCGCGATCCCATGGCGATGCTGCCCTTCTGCGGCTATCACATGGGCGACTACTGGGCGCACTGGATCGCTATGGGCGCGAAGCTCGGCGACAAGGCTCCCAAGATCTTCAATGTCAACTGGTTCCGTACCGATGACGAAGGCCACTTCATTTGGCCGGGCTTCGGCGACAACCTGCGCGTCCTGAAGTGGATCCTCGACCGTTGCGAAGGCAAGGCTGAGGCGAACGAGACCGCGATCGGTTATGTCCCGAACGCTGAGGACATCGACCTGACCGGTCTGGACTTCGACCTCGAGACCCTCAAGGGCATCCTCGAAGTCGACAACGACCTGTGGAAGGCGGAAATCGCCGGTATCGAAGAGTTCTATGCGAAGTTCGGCGACAAGCTGCCTGCCGAACTCGTGGCTGAGCTGGATACCCTCAAGAAGAACCTCGGCTAATCGTTTCAAACCTCAAGCGGGACTCCTAGGGGAGTGCCGCATCTCTTTTTTTCTGCCTTTAGGTGTGAAATAAACCTCCGGTTCTACCGAGGGAGCAATAACGAAGCGGAGCAAACCCCTGCCCCCTACTCCTGCGAAAAAATCGTAAAATCCCCCTTGACAAACGCCAAAAAAAGGCGTAATATGATTTCATATTTTAAACCGATGAACGAGAGTAAGTAGCGTTCCCGAACGCTCACAGAGAGCTGCCGACGGTGGAAAGGCAGCAGCTGATGGGAACAAGCGAATGGGCTCGTGAGGGCGACCCGAAACCGCTTCGCGCGGAGGTAGGCGTCGACGGAAACTCTAACCGTTATGATGAGAGCGCATGATCGTGCGCGATATGTACCGTGTAGGTGGCTTGACAGGCATTCTGTTCCTATGGGACAGGATGCTTTTTATATTAAGGAGATGCATATCATGGTAATACTCGATCACCGATGGCGATGATGCCCGATCGATCCCATCTTTGAAACAGAAATAAGGAGTGTTTTTTCATGAATAAATATAAAGATTTTGACAACTACCTCAAAGAATTCCCCGACAAGGACGGCTATTTCGGCGAATACGGCGGCGCGTTTCTGCCGCCCGAGCTGGAACCCGCATTCAAGGAAGCGGCGGACGCATATGAGGCGATCTGCCACTCGGCGCAATTCATCAACGAGCTGCGCCGTATCCGCAAGGAGTTCCAAAGTCGGAGGCCAAGCGGTCTTAGGAAGACAAGGCACTTCCACAACTCCTTGGCTCACAGAACGACATGGCTACGATCCGACTTCGCATTCAAGGAAGCGGCGGACGCATATGAGGCGATCTGCCACTCGGCGCAATTCATCAACGAGCTGCGCCGTATCCGCAAGGAGTTCCA
>JAZURB010000075.1:0-7322 GCA_045605945.1 Acutalibacteraceae bacterium | reverse complement strand
TTTGCCGCCGTTTTCAGTGCTTTTGCCGAAAAAAAGCATCGCCACGCGCCTTACGGCGTTTGACGATGCTTTGCGATAGCAATCAGCTCTTTGCGTGAAGTGACGCCGAGCTTGCTGTATAGATTTTTGTTGTGATATTTTAATGTATTTTCTGTAATGCTCAGTGCGGCAAGAACGTCTTTGGTGGTGCTGCCTGCCGCATACAGATCAAATACCTTGCGCTCGGTCGGCGTAAGGGTTTCCAGTCCTGCTTCAAAACGCGCTAATGTATCCGAATCCACGGCGATTGCAGGAGCGGCAGGGGCGACGGTCGCCGCTGCCACCGCCGCGGCGAGACTCTTTTCGTTTTCGCCGATCATCCAGTAAAGGGTCAGCAGGAACAGCTCCGTGATAATATACGATACCGATAAAAACTCGAATTCAAAGGACACCAGTTGTTCGCATAACCACACACCGAGATTGACTAAGGTGGCGGTGATCAGGATCACAGCATGCGCCACGCTGGGCATTTTCTTTTTGGCGACCGCGTGTACGGTAACAGTGATCATGGCGATAAAATATGCTACCAGATAAATCAAATACAACACATGAAGCGGGCCGTAAGTTTTCTCGAGTGCGGAAATGCCGTGGACTGTAATTAACGATACATCCTTGTAATAAATCGGAAGAATACCGGGCGTGGCGGTAATAAGAAATACTGCGGCGGCAATCGCCAATAATGCCGTCGGCAACCATCGCTTATATTGCAGCTTGGTGATGTTGAGCAGGATCATCAGCATGGACAGCGGCAAAAAGACGGACCCGAGATAGGACAGGCGATTGGCGTTCAATGCAGAGGACAGCGTCTCGGCGCTTGCGAGCCAGAAGTACCCGATGTCCACAATAGCCACCGCCGAAAACAACACCCAAAACCACGACGTTTTATTCTTGATGAGCATGGCATAGCCGAGCAATAAAAACACGGCAAGTACCGCTGTAACCAGATACACCATTAAAATGCTGGCGGATTTTTCACCGATGGTATGGCAACCCGAAAGTAAGAATACACAAAGACAAAGAAGCGGCAAGCAGACACCGCAAAGCTTTTTCATAGTAAACCTCTTATATAGTAAACATTTTTTTAAAAAAGATGAGAATTCCCACCCAAAACATAGCAAAAGGGTGGGGACAACGGGTGGGAAATAGTATATAGTATTGGTAGTATATCATACCTTTCCTCTTCAATCAAGGGGTAAGAACAGAAACGAGGGAGTTTTTATGAAGAAACGCGTATTAAGTATGGCGCTCACTTTGGTTATGTTACTCACCGCGTTGCCGCTGTCCGCTTTTGCAGCGGGAAATACCTATGAGGAGGTTTTGACATTTCTCAAGGTGTCGATCGACGAACCTGTTGAGGGACGCGAAGCCGATTTCTATCCCGGGGTCGGTGCGCTGCCGACCAATGCGGCGCGCGTGTATGTCGAGCAGCATGAGAATGTTAACTATTATCACGGTGTCGGATGGTATGATCAAACCGACAATCGCTATTTGCAAGAAGGCGAAACCTTCATCAGCGGTCATGAATACCGCGTAAATGTTGCGGTTTATGTGCAGAATTACCGCTATCGGCTTTCGCAGTCGGTGGAAGCGACGGTCAACGGCACCGCAGCGGACATTTGGGGACAATCTTCGGCAAAGTGTATTGTCGGTTACACGTTCGGCGTGTGCAAAAAAGCGCCTGCCGATATCACCGCGGTGACCATCGGCGGCAACCTGCGTCCCGCCGCGGGTCAAGCGCCTGTGTTTTCGCTCGCTTATGACAATGAGCGTATGGCGATCGATACATACGCGGGCACGGCGTTTATCGATGGTGTGGCATGGTATAATTCCGAAACATACGCGATTTTGGACGAAAACGACACCTTCAAAGCGGGTAACACCTACACCATGCTGGTGCAACTTAACGCAAAAGGCAATTATCGCTTTGCCGTTGATAAAGACGGCAACAGTTTGGTGAATGCGACGATCGAGGGCGTGTCGGCGGAAAACATTTCCGATCAAGCCTCGCAAGCACCCGATCAAAGTCGTGTTTTAAAAGTGAAAGCAGAATTTGTGTGTGAGGAAACGGATAGCCTCGGCGGCGGTGCGGACTATATCGGCGTGAGCATTCCGTATCCCGTGGCAGGCCGCAAGATGTCGTATGAACCGACGCTGTACGGTGAAAATTGCGAATACGCCTATGTGACTGCTGATGGATTTTACGACGGTGTAAAATGGGTCAACCGTACTCGCGATTTTACCTATAACAAGGATTCGGTGTTCAGCGAGGGTAGTGACTACAGCGTCACGATATTGGCGAAAGCAAAATCGGTGTTGCAGGATGAAAACCGCCTTCGTTATCTGTTGCACGAAGATGGCACGGTGGATCCGTATATTCTCGCCACCGTCAACGGGTTGCCTGCGCGTGTGGAACCCTACGGCGAGGAAAGTCCTGCGCAAGTTGTGCAGATTACCTTTGATTTTCCCGCTTGTAACAGCACGGCGCGCACCATTGACGACATCACGTTTGCGGATATCCGCACCCCCGTGGTCGGAAACAAGGTGGATACGGTGGCAACCGTGGAATTCGGGTATACGGAGAATATCCCTGCCGCCAAAAAACCCGTGGATATCACCTGGATTCGCATCGGTGAAGATGGTTTTGCGGATGGCGTGTTGACTGAAGAGGATGTGTTTGAAGAAGGCTATCGCTATGCATGGACGGTCGATTTGTCGGCGGACGCCTTAAGCGATTTTATGATGGAAAATGATCGGTTTGTCGGCAATGTTTCTGTTCGCGGAGCACAGGCGACACAAGTGTTTGCGTTGTCTTCAAAACAGATTATGGTGGGAGCGCAATATATTCCTCTTGATTCGATGCTCGCTCCGATCAAACGCATCGATATTATCGGTGCGGTGGCACCGACGGTCGGACAGCGACCGTATTACGGTGGCGTATTGACCGAAGCGTTGATGCCGTTTGCCGAAATCACCGAGATCGTATGGTACGAAAACGGCAATGTGATGGCGGCGACCGATACATTTAAAAAAGGAAACCGTTATACAGTGACATACAGCGTGGAGTCTTTCGACGCGTACACCTTCGAGCAAACCGCTGTGATACGCGGCTCGCTTAACGGTAACGAGACGATTTATAACGGGTACGAAGGTGCTACGGGTATCGTTGTTGCCGTGAGTGATGACGGACAAAGCGCGGCGGTGAACTGGGCTTACGGTGAACTCGGAGACACGGCATATACAGGCGTAACCGACTTTGTGGAGATCGGTGAACTGATGCGTCCCGCGCCCGAGCAGAGCCCGGATTTTGATGTCACGATTGACAGCCCCTATACACAGTTCGGTGGTGTCACATGGTATGAACTGGATGACAACGGTTACCGTATGAACGCGCTCACGCCGAACGACTGCTTTAAAAAGAACACCGTCTATCGCGCGGAAATTTGCGTGCTGCCTTCGCAAGGCCGTTCGATCAACATCGATTCTCGCGGTGCGGTGCTCAACGGCGAGGACGCGACATATTATTATCTGCCCGGTGAAGCGGTGATCGTATACGCCGAATACGATACGGCAAATTGTATCACGACGCTGCAAATCGGCGATATCCAATATCCTCTCCCCGGCAAAACCCCCGATACCAATATTGTATTTTTTGGCGGACAAGAAAACTTGGTGACCGCGGTTCCCTATGATGCCAACGATACACAAATCGATTGGTATTATGAAACCAACCCCGGCACGGCGGTGGCAGGCTTTTCGCGTCTTGACGGCAAGTTTAAAACCGATCGCCGTCACCAAGCGTATGTGCAAATTCAAACGCTGGATGATGCATGGTTTGCTACCGATAACGACGGCAAACTCGCCGTTGATGCGTATGCGGACGGTGTGCCCATGGATTTCGCTTATGTGACCGACACCTATCTTACCGACGGTGCGGTGAATATGTTGGAAGCGGCGTGCACCTATGAACTTGCCAAAAACGCTGACGGCGTATTCGTTGACGGTATGTGGCTGAGAGACGGCTTCTATCTGGACAGCAATCATTGGGGCGTCCAAACCGAAGATACCGTCGATAAAGACGCGGGCTATGCGTATTATAACGACGGTGTGCTGACATTGCACGATTTTGCGTGGGAGACGCGCACCGATTACGATGCTGTCGCAAGCTATCATCCGTTGACGGTACATATCGAAGGCGGAAGCGAGATGATCACTGCTGCAGTGGGTATCAACACCGGCAAGGCGCTTACGTTGACGGGAGACAAGGATGCGTCGCTTACGCTGATGGCCGATCAATACGGTATTTTTGTGAATAACACCTTGACGGTGAACAGCGGCAACTGGTATATTTCCGCCGATACCTACGACGGCGTGTGGTTGTATAGCGATTTCACGATGAACGGCGGCCATTTTGAGGTTTACGGCGAAACGAGCGGCATCTATGGTGACGATTGGCCGAGGTTGACCGTGAGCGGCGGCAAGCTGATTGCCACTTCACCGAACGATAACGCGATCGCTTTTTGCACGGAAAACTTTGCCGACGGCATGAAGGTACAGGTATCTACGGATATTTGCAGCGGCGCTGCCGCATGGGACGGGGTGACGAGCCTCGCTGACTATGCGTATGTGAGTGTTGAGAAGCCAAGCGGAGTGTTGCTCGGCGATGTGGACTTGAACGGCACGGTGAACACGCGCGATGCCTTGCGACTGTATCAGCATACCAGCAACAGGACATTGCTGACGGATCCGGCGGCACTGGCGGCCGCGGATGTGGATGGCAGCGGCGGCGTGAATATGCGCGATGCGCTGGCATTGTTCCAACAGGTGTCCGGCAGATAAGGAAAAGCGTCGACACATGATTGTCATTGTATTGTTTTTTTTGGCGTACCCAAAGGAGGAATAGGTAATGAAAAAACGAATTGTGAGTCTGCTTCTGTGTGCGGCGATGCTGCTCACGCTGTTGCCGTTGGCGGCGATGGCGGAGGAATATCCGTCGCTCACCTTTAAGGAAGAGGTGACCGTTGTCGTTGAAGAGGGCGGCGTTTATTGGTATCAATTCATCCCGACAGAGACAAAAACCTATGCGTTTTATTCGTACGATAATGATGTTGTCGATCCGCTTGCGGCGTTGTATGACGCGACAAAAACAGAGATCAACCGTAACGACGATTACGAAGGCAGAAACTTCTGTGTTGTCGCTGAATTGGCAGCAGGAGAAACCTATTATCTGGAAGTGTACGACTGGGGAAGAGACGATGCCGGTAGCTTCAAGCTGATGGTCGGCGAGGTCGTGCCGAACAACTTTTATATTTCCGAAACGGCGATCACGCGCTTTGTCGGTGCGGAGTATACGCTGACAACAACTATCTACCCCGAGGGTGCGACAAACACCCTTACTTGGACCTCGTCGGATGAATCGGTCGCCACAGTGGATGAAAACGGCAAGGTCACCTGTGTGGCGGGCGGCGAAGCAATCATTACCGCCGAAACCGTCAATGGTCTTACCGATACTTGCGAGGTGTCTGTCATAGCGTTTGACGGCACAATCGCGCTTGGTGAAACGAACTTTGTGATCACCGAGGACGAAGCGAGTAAAGAGAAAATGCTCGCGTTTACTCCCGCTGAAACGGGCTTTTATCGTCTGTATTCGCACGATATCGTCTCCGAGAACATCGATCCGCGTGTACGCGTGTACGATGACGAGTATGACTCGTTGGGATACAACGATGATACAGAAGGCGGTGTCGACTTTTGCCTTGAGCTTCCGATGGAGGCAGGCAAGACCTATTATTGCCATTTTACATTGTACAAACCTGAAGCGACGGGTTCTTACAAAGTGACGATTGAAAAAATGATCAACGCCACTTCCGTCACCATCAACGGCGGCGACATTGTTATGAAACAGGGCGATCAACATGAGATGGAAGTGACCTATGCGCCCGAGGGTTGCTGGATCGAGGATTACACGCTGGAATCCTCCGATGAGAGCGTTGTTTCCGCAAGCGGACATCATATTGATGCTGTGGGCGCGGGTGAGGCGACCGTGACGGTGACCTCTGACCTCGGCTTGACCGATTCGATCACCGTGACCGTCATCGGCGCCATGCCGTTGCAACTTGACATGGTCTATACAGTCAACGGTGTCGCAGAAGATGACGGTGCCACGCAGCGTTACAGCTTCACACCGACCGTGTCGGGGCGCTATACCATCGCATCGACGGAAGTCGTCGGCGAAGGTGCGACCGTGTATGCGGTGGTCGGTGAGTTTGCGAATGAATTGCGCCGAAACGACACCGATACCGCGTCCTTCTCGCTGACGTATGAGTTGGAAGCAGGCGTCGAGTATTTTTACGATGTGGCGATTGTATCCAATGCGGAGCATAGCGCGGTAAGCTTTATGGTAACAAAGGAAGCCGACAGCGATATCCCCGAGGCGGCTATCAATACCGATCTTCCCATCAGCATCACCAATCCCGGTGACGGCGTCTATTATGCGTTCAAGCCCACGGTTTCGGGTGAATATGCCATCTTCTCGAAATTTGACGAAGGAGCCTCGGTTGACCCGAAAATGTATCTGTACAATGATGCGTGGGAGGAACTGGACTACGATGACGATGAAGAGAGTGACCGCAACTTCCGTTTGGAGTATGAATTTACCGCAGGCGAAACCTATTATATCAAAGCGATTATGTATAATGACTCTACCACGGGCGAGTACACTATGCGCGTCGAGGCGTTGTTTGAACTTTTGGAGTCGGTAACTGTCAACGGTCAGATTCTCGGTGTTGCGGAGGATACGCACGTGGTGATCCGATTCACCGAGGAAGGTATGCCCGAGCCTGCTTATGAAGTAACGGTCGAAGGCAACGGCGATTACACGGTTGAGGATGTTGTTCCCGAAACCTATATCATCGAAGTTACCGCCGAGGGATACCAAACGGTGACGGCGATCGTTATTGTTGAAGCTGACACGACGATTGATTTCGAAATGGTAGTGAAAAATCCGACCTATGATGTGTTTTTCTATTTTGACGAAGCGGACGAATTCGCGATCTTCGGCGTGGAGATCGAAGAGGGTGGCTTAGTGACAAAACCCGCCGATCCCGGTGTGGAAGGCAAGGTCTTCGTCGGCTGGTACTTGGGCGACACCTTGTATGATTTCTCGACGCCCGTTACAAGCGATCTGAAACTGGTGGCGAAGTTTGTCGACGAGGTGCCTCTCGGCGATGTAGACTTGAACGGCACGGTGAACACGCGCGATGCCTTGCGACTGTATCAGCATACCA
>JAZURB010000074.1:0-16168 GCA_045605945.1 Acutalibacteraceae bacterium | reverse complement strand
GTCGAACGGAATGCCTGTTTTTGCAGAAAGGTAGTTTATAATCGAGTGCGAACCAGTCTTGTCCGTTGTCAAAACACCGTCAAAATCAAACAATATGGCTTTGATCATAAAAACCACCTCATTATAGCTGATACATTTATTATAGCACATTTTGCGATAATAGCAAGAAGCATAACACGGCTGAAGCGCTCGCTTCAGCCGTATTGTCATTTCTGTTATTATACATCATGGTCGAGGTCAAGCTCGTTCATGGCATCGACCATCAATCGTGTGGCAAGGGCGAAACCGTAACGGAACATTTCGCGTTCACATAGGCATAGCAGTTCATCCTGACAATCCTTGAATTTGATGAACGTTTCTTTCTGCTTGTCCGTAAGTGTGGCGGTGAGCGATTCATCGTGTCGACAACTGTAAAGCTGCAGTTGCCACATTAACGGTGATACATCCCGTTCGCATGGGTGAATATTGCCGTAATACAGGTCATCCAGTATGCTCGTATGTCGCATCTTTTTTTTTTGGCAACACCAACAAGACGGATAGACGGCGAATGATTTGTGATTATTGTTTGCAACCTTCATACACACAACCCGAGGTGTCGCAATTTTGCGACACCTCGGGTTTAGCGTATTGTGATTTAAAAACCGATATGCTATAGTGCATTTAGAGGGTATACAAACAATCAAAAGAGAGGGGATCGTATCTATGACCAGAACCATTACCGTCAAAGGCACAGGAAAAGTATCGGCTGCACCCGATTATGTCGTGATCACTATGAAGCTTGAAACCAAAGAAGCGGCATATGATGTAACCATGGAATCTGCGGCACATAAGATTGCCGCCATTAACAAATCTCTTGAAGCAATCGGTTTCAAAGCCAATTCTGTTAAAACCACCAATTTTGATGTCCGCACAAATTATGACCATATAAAAGATCGAAACGGTAACTATAAAAGCGTATTTTGCGGGTATGCCTGTTATCATCATTTGAAAGTTGAATTTGATTTCGATACGAAACGACTTGCAAAAGCGCTGTATGCCGTTTCAAAATGCCCCGCTCAGCCGGAGATTACCGTTTCGTTCACGATGAAAGACCCTTCGGCGGTGAGCAAAGAATTGCTTCGCACAGCCACCGTTAATGCGCGCGAAAAAGCCGAAATTCTTTGTGAAGCATCGAATGTTACACTGGGATCGCTGTTGAGCATTGATTATAATTGGGGCGAACTCTGCGTCGTCTCCAAAACAGAATACATCCTTGAAGAGAAGTGTTTGTCCATGCCTTGCAGCGGGTTGGCGGATGTTGACTTTGTCCCGGATGACATCGACGTCAACGACACGGCGACATTCGTTTGGGAAATCCGATAATATTCAAAACCGCGAAGAAGCCGGAAAGGCAACCCACGATCGATCTTCACAAAACGACGAGCCGAAATCGGTTCGTCGTTTTTGCGTTTTTAAAGCGATACACGGGAAGGCTGTTATTTTATTCACAGCCGATTATCCTTCACTATGAATTATTCGTTGGCGATTGTATTTTTACGGTAACCATGATATAATAAAAGTCAGTCAAACACCCTGCTCGGAAAGGATGTTATTTTTATGAAACAAAAGGCCTGTGCAAACGATGCCCCTTACGCATTTGCGCCGATCGCTGTCGGCATCGACGGGACGAATGTTTCGCGCGGTGCTGACCAGGCAATCCTGTATACAGCGGCATACGGTGAGACAACCGCAACGAATGAATACGGGTATGAGATCACCGTTCAAAACGGCGTTATCACCCGTCTGGGCGGTAACGACTCCCCCATTCCCCGCGACGGATTTGTGCTTTCTCTTCACGGAGAAGTCATGAAACAGCTGCGCACGCGTATTACCAAAAATATGACGGCGCATTATGACGAAGCCACCCGCTCGGTAACTTTCGCTTATACCGTCGACGGATTACAGCGCTCGGTCTGTTACACGATCGACAACGCAAAGCAGCAAATTGCGGCAGCCAAGGCAGCATTTGTTTATGCCGATTATGCCAAAGTTGAAGCGGAATTGGACACCATTGCGCAAGACTGTGATACGAACTCGATTGCAAGCTGCATCGCATTGACCGAGCGCATCGACGCGCTTTGTCAAACACTTTGCGACAGCTATCCCGTACAGTATCGCGGTGTGTGGATCCGCCCGTCGCAAAAGAACGCGAAAGAGGTGGAGGACTATATCCGCACGCTGCATGAGGCGCGCATCAATTTCGTGTGTGTGGAAGGCTGGTACGCCAACGGCATGATCATGAAGCTGCCCAAGGACAGCTTGTTTGCACCGCATCCGCACTTCGATTATGATGTTCTGCAGGCGTATGTGGAGGCGTGCCACAAATACGGCATGGAATGCCATTTGTGGATGCCGATCCTGTGTGTGGGCAGCTTCTACGACGACGGTCACGAAAACACCTTGGCAGGTCGCAAGCCGGAATGGATGTCGCTTGACAATCACGGCTCGCCCCGCAACCCCAACGGGTTTATGATGATCGATCCCGCAAACGAAGATGCTTGCAACTATTTGATCGATTTCTATCGCTATCTTGTCACCACCTACGATATCGATTGCTTTGAGGTGGATTATATTCGCTATTACGCGCAATCGGCAGAGGCGGATTACGGGTATACTGCAGCGGCATTTGCCGGCTTTGAACAAGCCTACGGCTACGGTGTAACCCCCGCATACGATCCCACAGCGGCATACTGGGAGGATTGGTGCCAATACCGCCGCGACTGCGTGACACGACTTGTGAAAAATATTCGCGCGATGATCGACCGTGAAGCACCGCACGTATTGCTGGCTGCCGATGTGGCGTTCCCATTCTCCCATGCGCTGCATGCGGTGTATCAGAACTTCCCGCAATGGCTGGAGGACGGTGTGCTGGATCTGCTGCACCCGATGGCTTACGGCGACGGCTATGAAAAGGATATCCGCAAGTCGGTCGCACTCGCGGGTGATCGCTGCATGGTGGTAACAGGTCTCGGCGCACAAGGTGATCTGCTGCGCACGGAAGAGCTGGAGCGACAGACACGCGAAAATGCCCTCTACGGCGCTTACGGCGAATGCTTCTTTGAAGCCGATGCATATTTTTACAAGCACCTGCCGCCTGTATTGATGAACACGGCATACCGTCGCGCGGCGATTTCGCCGTTCGCGGATGTACCCGAAGCGGTGAGCGTTGCTCTGAACTACATGATCGAGCGCATCGAGCATGTAATCATCCCGCAAGGCGGGATGAGCGAAGCACAGGCAGCAGCAATCCGGGCAGCCGCGGAAAACGCGGCGGTGCAGCTTGACGCAGCGGCATTTGACACGCTGAAAGAAGCGATCGCCGCAGTCGAAAATCCTGCCGCAGTACATGTGTTGGAAAGTGATCGATATCGCGCGATGCACATCCTGTATATAAAGCCTTGCAAAAAGGCATGATCGAAAGAAAGAAGGTTTGACGGCTATGACTCAAAACCGCATGAAACGCGCGTTTGCTGTATTGCTCGCGCTGTGTCTGTGTGTCGGCATTCTGCCGATGAGTGCGCTCGCTGCCGATATGGCGGCGCCCGCAGACGGCAACTTCACCTTGCTTTGGGTGACCGACCCCCAAGTTTATACCAACAAGTATCCCGAAATGCTCTCGGAACAGAACGATTGGATACTTGCCAATGCCAATCGCCTGAAGGTGAAATATGCCATCCATACGGGCGACCTTGTGCATTACGATTACAAGCCCGAGCAATGGGAACTTGTTGACAAGGAATACAAAAAATGGGACGATGCGGGCTTTGCCTACGGCGTGTTGGCGGGCAACCACGATATGACCGGCTCGGACTATTCGAATTACGCCAAGTATTTCGGTGCCTCGCGTTACAACAACACCGAAAAAAACTGGTGGTACGGCGGCGATTATAAAAACAACTACGGCCACTATGACCTGCGTTCGACAGGCGGCGCGAATTTCGTGTTTGTCTATCTCAGTTACGGCAATCACTCTGCCGAAGATCTGGCATGGGTCAACAGCGTGTTTGCCGCACACCCGAACCGCATCGGCGTGCTTGCCGTGCACGATTATATGGCCACAAACGGCGGACGCACCGAACGCGGCGAATTGCTGTTCAACGAAGTGGTGCTCAAAAATCCGAATGTGCGCATGGTGCTGTGTGGACACAACTACAACTCCAACCGCGCCGTGGATGAGATCGACGACAACTGCGACGGCAAAGCCGATCGCACGGTGTATCAGATCATGGCGAACTATCAATACGCGACCGATAACGGCGGCGACGGCTTTATCCGCTTTATGGAATGCGATGTGAAAAACGGTCAAATCATCCACCGCACCTATTCGCCGCATACGCAATCGTTCGGTTCGGCGTATGAAGACGGCAAGATTTACGACGAATTCGGTACACGCGATGCGTTTGTGACGCCGTTTGATTTTTCCGATCCTGTCGCCAAGGACGCCGACGATCCCGCCTACGGTACGGTGGTGTATTCTTCGGAGTTGTCGTTTGCACCGACCGATACCGACGAGCGCCTGACGCTGCCCGTCGCTTATCAGAACACGGCGGAAACAGGCAGCGTGTATCAAGGCATCGGCGTTTATGATCGTTTCTTCTCCTTGGATGCCGCGGATGCATTCGGCGATCCGAAATCCTTGAATTATGTTGTCACGGAATATACGGGCGCAAGCGGCCACAAAATCAAGCAAATCGTCAAGGGCACTTCTTTAAGCGATGCGGCGGTGCAAATGCCGATCCCGCAAAACGGCGCAGTAATTGCGCTTCCCGCGACGGTATCGTTGGATCGCCTTACGGTAGGACGCCATGTGATCCTCACCAAAATGCGCGAGCTGACAACACCCTCTTCCCTGTATGCGACCAACATCACCGTGCCTGCCTGGAACGGTGTTTACAGTTTGAACGGCATTAACCGCGCAACCGGCAACAGCGAGTGGGTGCTTTATGACTCTTTGAACGCAACCGCCTCCGCGCACGAGTGGGATATGTTGTTTGCCTTCTCGCCCGTCGGCGGTACAACCTATACGCTGACGGCATCCGCCACCGCGCGTGGCGAAGCGAAATCGCTTGCGGTGCCTTCGGGCGGCTTTGTGCTCGCAGTGAACACCTGCTTTGCGAAGCCGGGCTTTGCGCAATCCGTTGAGGGCGCTTTCAAAAACGGCTTGCAAGTCAATTTGAACGGACACAAGCCGGGCGTTGCGCCGCAGCACACAACAAAAAGCCTGCTACCCTCCTCTGTCAGTAATTATGACCGCGAAAGCACCATGACCATTAAGCAAAGCGGCACGTCGCATGTGTTTTACAACACGGACGGTTTGTACCCCAGAGCCGACTACATCTACACCTCCCCCATCACAGCGGATGCTTCGTCGATGGTTTTGTATTACGACTATATGCTGGAGTCGGGATTGAGCACCCACATCAGCCTCTATTTCAACAACGGCTCGGTGCTTGCTCACCAATACTTCGAAGGCGGTATCGTTGATGCCAAATCGGGCGATTTGACAGGCGACAACGTGCGCCGTACCGGCAAAATTGATCTTTCCGCCATGAACATCCCCGATGAATGCTTCAACGCCGACGGCACACTGACGATTAAAAAAATCCGCATTTATGCTTCGGGAACCGCAAACAAGAAGCTTTATCTCCACACACTGGCTCTGACGACCGATCGTTCACTTGTCGGCGACGAAATCGTCCCGCAATCGACGCCGCTGCTCAGTGAAAACCTCACCGTGACGACGCCTAAGGAAGCGGGCAGCTATGTTTATGACAACGGCAAGCTGACGATCACCTCCGATTCCGCAAACGACTATGCGGTGGTGGTCACGCTCGGCAACCGTGTCGATATTACCGCACTGAAAAATCTGTTGATCGATGTGAATGCGTCAATACCGTTTGACATTCAACCGCTGGTGACTACTGCTGCCGATGACGCCGCATACGGACTGGTCAGTGATTTCTGGCCGAATATGTGCGAGGCACTTACCGACGGATACATCCCCGAGGGCAGCTACCGCCAAGCGCTTGATCTGTACAGTTGCTTCACCTGGAACAAGGTGCTGCCTACAGACGGCATCACCACCGTTAAGCAGGTGAAATTTGTGCTGCACGGCAAAGGCAGCTTGACGGTGAATGCGTTGCAGCTTTCCAATACCGACGCATACGGACGATTTGAGGACGGTATCTATCAAACTGCTTCTACACCGACAGTAACGCTTGAAAGCGCTGTGTACACCATTACCGACGCGTATATCAGCCTCCCGACCGACGGTGTAACAGTAGCACAGATGCTTGCGAATCTTCAAAGCAGCGCGCCGCTGACCGTGAAGGATAAAAACGGCGAAGCTGCTTCGTCGGCGCCGGTTAAAACCGGCATGACGCTGGAAATGGAAGACGCTGCGTGGACGCTGGTCGTGATGGGCGATGTGGATAACGACGGCAAGATCTCTACCGCCGATGCGCGCACCGTGCTGATCCATTCGTTGCAAATTTCGCTGCTTGACGGCGCTTCACTGATTGCTGCGGACTATGATCATAACAGCAGCATCACCACCGCCGATGCGCGCGATATTTTACGCGCCAGCCTGTGATCTCCTTTTTAAAAAGCAAAGCCCCCTCCTGCAGGAGGGGGCTTTTTCGCATTACAAAACGGGTTCGTCCAAGATAGCGTCAATCTCGGGCTGCAATTCTTTTTCACATTCACTGCAATAGATAAGCCATTCATCGGTCATATCCGAGTCAGCATCCACAGATACCATTGTGCCGCAACCATCACATTGCAGCTGCTTTTGTTCACCGCAAGCGCACAGCGCCGTCATCATCAGCAGCGCAAGCATAATCAGCAAAACGCGTTTCATAGGCTTTTCTCCTTTCTAAACCGCACACGGCAAGTGCGCTTTTTTTCATCATAACACAAGCGTTCGGATAAGTCCAGCAAATACGACAGCGTTTTGCGTCGGTTTTTCATACGCATTTTTTTCGCAAAAACGGCTATACTAACGGCAATTCATGCAAGTAAGGAGTGGCTGGTTTTGGCAAAACGAATCGGCAAGCATACGATTGCATTATCGTCGCAAGCGACGATCCGTGCGTCGGCAGCGGTGGTGGGCAAAAAGGAAGGCGAAGGACCGCTCGGCGATCACTTTGATGCCGTGTTTGAAGACACACGCATGGGTGAGGATTCTTGGGAAAAAGCCGAAAGCGCCTTGCAAAAAGAAGCTTTCTCCCGCGCGCTTCGCAAGGCGAACTTATCGCCGCAAGAGCTGCATGCGCTGTTTGCGGGCGATTTGCTCAACCAATGCACCGCCAGCGCCTTCGGGCTGCGCGAAAGCGGCGTGCCGCTTCTCGGGCAATACGGTGCGTGTTCCACCATGGCGCAAACGCTGGCAGCGGCTTCGGTGTTTGTGGACAGCGGTGCTGCCGATGTGTGCGCCGCGGTAACTTCCTCGCATTTTTGCTCGGCAGAACGGCAATTCCGCTTTCCTCTCACCTACGGCGGACAACGCACGCCCACTGCGCAATGGACCGCAACCGCAGCAGGATGCGCGATTGTCGGCACAGGCGGCGGTGTGCGTGTGCGCGAGATCACCGTCGGGCGTGTGGTCGATATGGGGATCGTCGATGCCAACAACATGGGCACCGCGATGGCACCTGCTGCGGCGGATACGCTGGCACGGTATTTTGAAGATACGGGGACAGCGCCTGCGGATTTTGATTTGGTGCTGTCGGGTGATCTCGGTTATTGCGGCGCTACCATGCTCAAAGACCTTCTCTCCCGCGACGGTATTCTACTCGGCGACAATTACAACGATTGCGGATTGATGATTTTTGACCGCGAAAAACAGGATGTGCATGCGGGCGGATCGGGATGCGGGTGTGCGGCATCGGTGCTTTGCGGATATATTTTACCGAAGATGTTTCGCGGCGAGCTGCGCAACATTCTGTTTATGGCGACAGGGGCATTGATGTCGACCACATCGGCAAAGCAAGGCGAAAGCATCCCCGGCATCGCGCATTTGTTGCATTTGACAACAGCATGACAAAAAGCGACCGTGATTTTCACGGTCGCTTTTTTAATAGATATTCTTATCATCGCGCCATGTATGCACGATGTTTTGCAATGCGGTCATCAACTGCGCCTTACCGAACACTCGATGCGTTGCCAGCGGATTTGCCTTTGCTTCTTCGGTACTGTCGCCGTACACGGTAATGACAAACTCACACGCCTGTACGTCATATCCGACATGGATCTGCATACCGTCTTTATAGGTAACAAGCAGCATATCCTTGCCGCCGTTCTCGAACACCTGCAAATCGCCTTGCATATAATTAAGGCGTTCATACTCGGTATACCATTCGTTTTTCTCATCCAAAAGACGCTCCCCGCAATACGGACAGCACCGCGCCCACCAAAAATGAACTCTCCACAGATAGGTGTGACAATGTGGGCAACGCCACCAAATAATCTCCGCAATTTTACACCCAACAAGAGCGATACCAAGAACGATCCAACAAAACACCTGAAACGGTCCTGTTACATTTAAAGCGACAATGCCACCTATAAAAACGGCAAGTACCCATATCTCCAATATCCATGCTGCTTTTTTCAGATTCATTCGACTACCCTCTTTTATTTGCTACCGTACAATATGATAAAAACCGACCGAGGATGTTTCCGCGGTCGGTTTTCTCACAAAATACGATTATCGAACCTTTTGCTTGGCAACGACCGAGGTGGTCACAACGCCGGCTGCCGCAACAGCAACGATAACAAACAGCACGGCACTCGAGGTGTCGGCGGTTTTGGCACTGTCGGTGCCTGCCTTTGCGGTAGTTTTTGCCACGGTGGTCGTCACGGTCGTTTCGGTCGTCGACTGCGAATCCGCTTTGGTGGTTTCGCCGCCGACCGCGTTGGTGCCGTCGGTCATTTCCGCAGCACTGATTGTGAAGGAGCCGCCCGCATCCACCAAGACGATGAATTTCAAGAAGCCCACGTCCGCAGTATTCGTGAGGTTGATGATGCCGGTGGATGCCATGTTTACATCGTATTCGCCCGCTGCTGCACGGTCATTCGCGATCGTGAACAGATTGGCAAAATTATCCGAGGTATTCATCCAGCCGTTATCCGATGCCGTACCGATATGATACGCCATTTTAAAAGGCGTCTCGGCTTTAAATTTCATGTGCAGCGTGTGCAGCTTGGAAAGATCAAACTTTGCCGCCGATTTCATTTCGACGCGCAGCGTACCGCTGCCGGTGTTCTTGAGGATTGCCACGCCGTCAGCCACGGTGATCTCACCCGTGCCTTCAATAATGGTGACATCGGTGTCGGCGGTAGGCATAACGCTGACAGGGGTTTCCGCAGCCGATGCTGCAAAAGGAACGAGCATCACACACAGCGCCACTGCCAAAGAAAGCAGGATTTTGCTGATTTTCATAAGGGTCCCTCCGTTTTTATATATTATGGGATTATAATACGCGATTTTGTTGGAAAAGTCAAGCTATTCCGTTAATAGTCCAGCATTGTCGCAAGAGAGGCGCCTGTTGCCGCAAGAATGATCACCAACAGCAGCATAACCGCAGCTACGACCAGCAGCGCGCACCAATACGAACGAGCGAAATTGCGGCGATGGATGTTACTGCGCTTGCAGCTGAAAACAATCAAAAACACAAAGCCGACAATCGGGATCGAGAACAACAGCGTAAGCCCGAAATATGCCCACGGGCTGAGCGGGCGATATTGCTCGGGCAGCATATCCTCGGTGAACTCCTGCGCCTGCGGTACAGGCGGTACAGGCGGCACAGGCGGTACAGGCGGCACAGGCGGTGCGGGTGGCACAGGCGGTGCGGGCGGCATGGGCGGTGCGGGCGGCATGGGCGGCACAGGAATTGACGCTGTGAACGCTTGCTGTATATCGCAACCGCAATGCTTGCAAAAGCGCGCATTATCGGCAATCTCTTGTTGACATTTCGGACAAATCATAACCATTTCCTCCTTTGTTTTAAGCAAAAGAACCCCGCAAAAAGCATCGCGGGGTTCTTTTTCGCGAATTACATTCAGAGCGTCGCGGCGAGAATATCGCGGGCATCGGCCGTGTTGATCGTGCCGTTACCGTCATAGTCAGCAGCCTTGATCGTTGCCGCATCAAAGGTGACAAGATTCAAGGTGTATTGCAGCACGCGCAATGCGTCATAGGTGGTGATCGTGCCGTTGTTATCCACATCACCGATCATGATATCGGGAGTCGGATTCTCCTTGGGCGAAGTGTCCTCTTTGTACACGCCGTCTTCAAACTTCAAAATACGATCGTTTTCGGACAATTGCAGCGAGTTGAGATAGAAGGTGCCCGCCCCGCCGAGCTTGATCGTGATCATGGTCACGGTAGACATGCCGTCCGCAGGCATGAGTTGGTTCCACGCATAGTAGTTATACAAATCAAGACCTGCCGTTCCCGTCCACGCGGGAATATAGCCGTTTACAGGTGTGGTATTCATGCCGGGATAATAGTCGGCAGTGAGGCTCATGATACCCAAGCCTTCGGCGTGAGTCACTGTGAGCGAGATGTCAAACGGGACGCTCGAATCGATCGAAATGAGCAGGCGCTTAAACTGATTGGCATCGAAAGTCTCGTCGACATCGAACTGCACTTGATAGCCGTCCGCCGTATCGGAGACGACCTTGAGCAAACCGTTCGTGTAGCTGTAGCTGCCGCTCTTGGTCGTATCAACGATGCCCAGTGTGTCGGGTTGCATCAAGTTGATGTTGGATGCTGCCGAACGCAGATTGTAACGCGAATCGACAACGGTTGTTGCCGAAACGGTGAAATAGAAATAGTTGATCTTGATCGACGAATTCGGTGCCACATAGAAACGCACTTGATCGATCTTATAGTTGTTCGAAGGCTTCCACCAATCCTTCACGCTGATCGACAGCGTTTCTTGATTGGTCATGTTCGGCGCCCACCAGGCGTTGACCAGCTGGTCGCCCGAAGAACAGTCGCGAATCATCCACCAGCCCGTATTTCTTTGGGTGATGCCGAAATAGAAGCCGCCACCCGAAAGCGGGGTGACTTGCAAATTCATAAACGGCGTGGTGTTCGTGCCGATCGATTGCGGCAGGAACATGTCCAGTTGCCCCGTATCGGAAGCGTTGGTGTTAGTCACAATCAAACCGCCGTCGGTATCGTAAGTATAGGTTATGCCGGTTGTGTTCGCTGCTAATTCGTAGGCTTGCGCATCAATGCCGATATACTTACCGTACTGTGATATCGCGCACCAGCCGACCTTACCGTCGGGCAAGGTGGTTTTGCCCCAGCCGCTGTCGTTAAGCTCGGTGATTTCGGCAAGTGCACCGTTTTCAAAAGCCCCGAGCAGTTCATACGAAGTGCTTGCGCCCGCGCGCACATTCAGACCGTCCGAGGATTCAATCTGATAGGTGCCGATTTTGGTGGCATTCGTGCCGCCGTCCGGGCTGACGTGGGTCGCGCCGTTCAGATAAGCTTCCAGATAGCCCCAGAAAATTTTCCAAAAATAGCCGTCACGACCGTCGGAATAAATACCCGCGGGCGAAAACGAATTGGTGCTCGCATTATAGGTGGCGCGCATCTGCATCGGGCAGTCTTTACCCGATTTTCCGCTTTCGTAGCTCTTGGAGTCCCAGTGCATCTTCACGCGGGTGGTGTGATCCAAATTCCAACGCACACACAAAACCGCAACCAGATAGGCAGCATTTTTCATGGTTTGATTGAACTGGTTTTCCCACCATTTCATAATGGCGGTACCGTCCGACCAATGCTCGCCGCCGTAAGGCTCATCAGCAGGGAAGCCGTTCACCGCCAGCTCCAAACCGATCGAGTTGGAGTTGGAGGGTGCGCCCGTATACGATGTGCCGACATGCCAGCCTTGACGGTTGTCCGCTAACATTTGATAGATCGAGTCGTGGCCGACCGTATAGTGCCAGCAGGCGTTGGACGCGGTTTTACCGTAGTTATGGTTACCCAGCGCCGTCGAGGTGGACGGATAGGAGCCCGTGCAGTGAACAGCGATGTATTTCGGGGTCATCGTCGCCGTCGGATTCAGACTGGTGCTGCGCCAATCGGTTTTCACGGTGACCTGGGCATCGGTTCCTGCACCGAGCACATAGGTTTGGTTATTGGTTTTGCCGTCGGTATTAGGCATTACATGAATAGAGTATGCGCTGACAGGCGCCGCGTTCAATGCGAAAGCGGGCACCAATGTGAGCATCAACGCCAAGCACGCCAGTACCGAAAGAATACGCTTCATCATAGGAGACTCATCCTTTCTTTATATGGATATGCTAATAATTATCACTTTCCCCACTTATCATTATATAGATTTACACGCTGCGCGTCAAGGAAAAACACAACAAATGCACCAATTTTATTTACATCCAACCTCTAAGTTGGGCGTTTTGCACAATCTGTGCAATTCATCTTTGGTGAATTGGCTTGTAGCATCGTGCAAAGCGAAGCTCCCCCCCATTGCATCACAGAACACAAAAAACTCCCCGCGTTTTGCGTGTTATCCTTAACGGAGAACACGCAGTCAAATCCGTCTTCGACGGGTGAAATCCACCTCTGGTGGATGAAATCGCGTTTGCGATGAAATCCTGCTTCGCAGGGTTGTATTTAGACGGATTTGATTTCATCCGAGAACTTGTCCTTGGATTTCATCTGAACGAAGTGAAGATTTCATCGTTGCCGCGCAACGATTTCATTAAACCAACAGAAAAAGAGATAACATTTCGGCTACGAACCGATTTGTTATCTCTTTCTGTCGTTATAAGGGTTTGGGCTTAGCCCATATTTGCGTTTGACTAGTCAAATGCGATGCTTGCACTTTGCTCAAAGCATAAATTCTCCGCTAAAAACATCACCCATTGAACGCGGGGAGTTTGTATACAATTCTTACAGGGTGGAGATCAGAATATCGCGAGCATCGGCGGTGGTGATCGAACCGTCGCCGTCAAAGTCGCACAGCGCCTTCTGTTCTTCGGTCAGCACCACGCTGCCGATGGTATACTGCAGCACCATGCGGGCATCCGCTGTGGTAATCTCGTTGTTGCCGTCGGCATCGCCCATCAAGCCGTTGTTCACGGGCGGCTCGGGATCCACACTGCCGGCAACCGAGCTGTCCGACTTGGTGACACCATCACGGAATTGAACAAGGCGGTCATGCTCTGCGAGCTGCAACGAATTGACATATACCGTACCGGCGCCGCCAACCTTCACGGTCACCATTGTTACGGTAGACTTGCCGTCCGCAGGAATCACGTTATTCCAGTTATAATAGCCGTAGATGTCAAGGCCCGAAGTGCCCGTCCAAGCAGGTATGAAGCCATTGACCGGCGTAATATTCATGCCGGGATAGAAGTCCGCAGTCAGGCTCATCTTGCCTTCGCCGCCCGCATGCGTTACCGTCAACTCCACATCAAACGGCACATCCGCGGAAATATCGATAAGGAAGCGCTTGAAGGTGTTGACATCGAAGGTCTCGTTGACATCGAACATAACCTCATAGCCCTCAGCGGTATCCGCAGTAACAGTCAGCATGCCGTTGTTGTAAGTATAACTACCGGTCTTATTCTTGCTGACAATACCGAGCGTGTCGGGTTGCATCAGCGTAATGTTGGTGTCCGCCGAACGCAGGTTGTAGCGCGGATCGACAACCGTACCCGATTCCACGGTGAAGTAGAAATAGTTGATCTTGATGGAGGAGTTCGGTGCGAGATAGAAACGCACTTGATCGATCTGTTGCTTATCTTCAGGTTTCCACCAATCCTTGATGCAGATCGACAGCGTTTCATCATAGATCATATAAGGCGCGCTGTCCTCTTTCACAAGTTGGTCGCCCGAATTGCAGTCACGCATCATCCAGTAGCCCGAGCCGGCCTGCGTAATACCGAAGAAGAAACCGCTGCCCGAAAGCTGCTGCACCTGCAAGTTCATGTGCGGCGTGGTCGCCGTACCGATGCCCTGCGGCAATTTCATATCGAACTGCGCTTGGTCGGTCGCGCTGTTGTTGCGCAAGGTAATCGCACCGTCAGCACCGCGCGAGAACGCAAGCTCCTGCGAGCCTGTTGAGGTGTCATAGGCCAGTGCATCTATACCTATATATTTGGCATTATTCGTGATGGAGCACCAACCCTCTTGACCGTCGGGCAGTTTCACCTTGCCCCAGCCGTTGGAAGCAATTTCGGTCGCTTCGATAATCGCACCCTGCTCGAAGGCGCCGATGATGTCATACGAAGTCGAGGTGCCGGCACGAACATTCAAACCGTCCGAAGGAGTGACCTGATAGGTGCCGATGCGGGTCGCGGTAGTTGCCGAGTTGTCATCGGCATACTGCGCACCGCTGGCATATGCTTCCAGATAGCCCCAGAAGATCTGCCAGAAATAACCGTCACGACCCTTGGTGTAATAACCCGCTTTTTTAAAGGTATTCGTGTTCGGATCATAGGTAGCACGCATCTGCATCGGGCAGTCCTTGCCGTAGTTGGTTGCGGGATCGTACTGCAGCGCATCGTAGTGCATCTTAACGGCGGTCTCATAGTTCAGGCCGTGACGTGCGCACAGCACCGCAACAAGGTAAGCGGTGTTCTTCATGGTTTGGTTGAAGCGCTCTTCATACCAGTTCATGATCTCAGTGCCTTTGCTCCATTGCTCACCGCCGAAGGTCTCGGTTGCAGGGAAGTAGTTCACGCACATCTCGATGCCCAGCGCGTTGTAGCTCGAAGGCGTCGTCGTACGGGAAGTACCCGCGTGGAACGCGTAGGTCTTATCCGGCACACCTTGATAAATGGACTTCTCGTCCACCGTGTAGTGCCAGCACGCGGAGGAGCTGGTCTTGTTGGTGTTGGTGTGCACATTCTTCGCCGTACCGGTGCCGACATAGGTGCCGGTATTGTGAATCATGATGTATTTCAGATTGAATGCTTTTGTGCTGAGCGAAGGACGGAAATCGGCATACACGGGAACTTCCGCGTCCGTACCTTTACCGAGGGTGAAAGTCGTGTTGTTGGTCAGACCGTTGTGCGACGGCATCACATAAGGTGTCGACGTAGCGGCACTGACGTTTTCGGGAACGAGCGTCATCGCCGGCAGGAGCGTCACGACCATTGCAAGGCAGGCAATAATCGCCATAATACGCTTTTTCATAGGGTATCGCTTCCTTTCTATTGTTTTGTTGCATTTCGCAACCTTCCACATATATCATTATACAGGACAATCCGTCTCTCGTCAAGAAAGTTTTGTCAAAAGCGTTAAAATAAATTAAATTCTAGAAAAATATTAGTCATTGTGCACAAATGTCATTTTTCCAATTTGGTTATCGATTACAAACCCGTAACCGCAAGCAAGAGATAAAAAAAGCAGCGCCTACCGAAACGATAGGCGCTGCGATTTTCACAAAGCGTTATTATACCTTGCGAGAGATTACATCTCCGCGAAGTACTTAATGGTGCGAACCATCTGGCTGGTGTAGGAGTTCTCGTTGTCGTACCAGGACACGACCTGCACCTGATAGGTGTCGTCGTCGATCTTCGCGACCATGGTCTGAGTCGCGTCAAACAGCGAGCCGTAGGTGATGCCGACAACGTCGGAGGACACGAGCTCTTCCTCGGTGTAGCCGAAGGAGCCGTTGGAAGCAGCCGCAGCAGCCTTCATAGCCGCATTGATGCCGTCCTTCGTGACGTCCTTACCCTTGACAACCGCCACCAACAGAGTGGTAGAGCCGGTCGGCACGGGCACACGCTGAGCGGAACCGATGAGTTTGCCGTTCAGCTCGGGGATAACCAGACCGATCGCCTTCGCAGCGCCGGTGGAGTTGGGAACGATGTTCACAGCGGCAGCGCGAGCGCGACGCAGGTCGCCCTTGCGGTGCGGGCCATCGAGAACCATCTGATCGCCGGTGTAAGCATGAACAGTGGTCATGATGCCGCACTGGATCGCCGCATAATCGTTGAGAGCCTTCGCCATGGGAGCGAGGCAGTTGGTGGTGCAGGAAGCCGCCGAGATAACGGTGTCTTCTTTGGTCAGGGTGTTCTCGTTGACGGAGAACACGACGGTGGGCAGATCGTGGCCCGCCGGAGCGGAGATGACGACCTTCTT
>JAZURB010000073.1:0-4000 GCA_045605945.1 Acutalibacteraceae bacterium | reverse complement strand
CCGTACGACGACGCCTTCGAGCTACAACGCGCTGGGCATCGAGATGTGCGTGAACTACTTCCCTGCAACCGAGACCTTCGGCGGTGAGCAATGGAGCAACGGTACGGCAATCATGAACTGGTATGAAGAGCGCTTCGATCAAACCATGAAGAACACCGCATACCTCGTCGCCGTGCTGTGCGCCCGCCATGGTCTGGACTACGAGACCGCGGTTAAGATGCACTACGATGCGCTGCAATACAATCCCTCCACCAACTACGGTAAGGATTGCCCGATGCAGATGCGTGCAACCTACAACGAGAGCACCAACTCCTTCAAACCCGCCGGCGGCTACTCCAAAGGCCGCGACGGTTACTTCTGGCAGATCTTCTGGAGCTACCTTGAGCAATACGCTGCGGGCGCACGCACCGTTGACAGCCCGTATGCGCCCAAGCACACCATCACCTTCGAGTCCAACGGCGGTTCCGCTGTGGATCCCGTCAAGGTAAAGAACGGCGAAGGCTTCTCCGCTCCTGCTTCTCCCTCGAAATACGGCTTTAACTTCGCGGGCTGGTATTGCAACCCTGAGCTCACCGACCCCTACACCTTCGGCACACCCGTCCCCTACGATTTCACTTTGTATGCGAAATGGGACGAAGCCTACTGGGGCGCCAATAACAACCTCATGCCGAATGAGGCGCAGATGAAGCTCAATAACTTCAACGATCAAGGCGCTATTTGGCCGTACTGGAACAACGACGCCTACGGTTCTGTCACCTTGTACAACGGCGTAACCAATGACGATAACTGGTCGTGGCCTTCCTCCTACATGGAATACGAAAACAGCTTCGACTCTATAAACGACAGTTACCTCTATGTTAAGAAAGAGGGTACGGCGCAATTCAACATCGCGTTCACCTACCTCGACAAAGACGGCGTCTCGCACGATCTGTATCTGTCGGATATGGCAAACGCGGGCAACGACTTTGAAGCAGGCTATATGGAAGCCTTCTTTGACATCGGCTCTTTCATTCGCAACATCGGTCACGCTCCCGCCAGCGGCAACATCAAATTCACCAGAGTCACCTATTTTGTTGTCGGCGAAAAAGATTCGTATGTAAAATTGTACGATTTGAAGCTGACACCGAAATTTGCGATTGCCGGTGCCAGCACGACGCTGATGGCGAGCGATATCGAGCAGTTGTCGGGTGCCGGCAGCTACGAGTACAACAACGGTACGCTCACTATGAACGCTACCTCCGAAAACGGCTACACCCTGAAAATGAACACCTATAAGACCATCAATCCGCAGGGACTCAAAAACCTGTTGATGAGCATCTCCTCCACCACCGATTTCAACATTTCCATGGAACTCACCAACGGCGAGGGCGATGCGACGATGCACTTTAAGAACGAGTTCTTTAACGTCTTCAATATGGAGGGCGACAGCTTCACCGCCTTGCCTGCCGGTGACTGGAATGTCAACATGAACCTGATCGGTTATTACCAATGGAACGGCGGCGAGATTTCAGAAAGCACCATCAAAACCGTAACCATCTCCATGGTCGGTCCGGGCACCTTGACACTGAACGCCTTGCAGGCCTCGCGCAACGATACGATCGACTATATGGAGGACAACGAATATTCCTCCGGCTCGCTGACCGAAGAAGCCGATAAGCTGCAGTCCGGCGATGTTGACGGCAGCGGCGTCATCACCACCGCCGACGCACGTATCGCGCTGCAGTATACGATCAACAGCGTTACGCTGACCCCCGAGCAGATCAAGCTGGCGGACTACAACGGCGACGGTGTGATCACCACCGCGGACGCGCGTGACATTTTGATTTCGACCCTGTAAAATCATACAGTACAAATCCCCGCAGTTTTTAAAAACTGCGGGGATTTTTTTGCTTTTGTCATTGTGTTCCGAGGGTAGGTATGCTACACTATAGTTATACTCAACTCAAAGGAGTTTTTGCCATGAAACGATTGACCGCCGTCATGTTAACCTTTGTTATGCTCGCCTCGCTCGCAGTCGGTGTCATTCAGCCGTCTGCCCCCATCGCCACCGTAGAAGCTGCCACCGCTTCCGCTAAGCTGGTCGCTTTCACCTTTGACGACGGTCCTTCGCAATACACCACGCAACTGCTTGACGGTTTGGCGCAGCTCGGTGCCAAAGCCACCTTCTTTGTCAACGGCAACAACGGCGGCAGCCTCGGCGCCGCGTTTCATATGTCGAAGCTGAACCGCATGATCAAAGAAGGGCATCAGGTCGCCAACCACACCTACCAACACTATGTGCCGTTTGACCGACTGTCCGCAGGCTCGGTCAGTTCGGAAGTCAGTCGCGTCAACGAGTATTTGTACAGCGCGGCAGGCGGACGGTATCAAACGCTTGTGCGCACGCCGGGTGGTGCGGTATCATCCACCATTCGCTCCAATGTCGGCGCGCCGATCATCTTGTGGAGCGTGGATAGTCTGGACTGGCAATACCGCAATGCCAACACGGTATACAACAATATCATCCGCAATGTCGGCGACGGCAGTGTCGTGCTGCTGCACGATATTTATTCCACCAGCGTCAGCGGCGCTCTCAGCGCCATGCGCACACTAAAAAACACGGGTTATGAATTTGTGACCGTGTCGGAGCTGTTCCGCCGTCGCGGTATCGCGCTGCAAAACGGCAGTGTTTATTACAGCGCACCGAATAAAGGCACGACACTTGCCGCCTATAAAGCCCCTACCGTTAAAACCGAAATGGGCAACACGCTCGGCAAAGCTTCGGTAATATGCAGCGCCGCTGCAGGGCTGACCCTGCGCTACACCACCAACGGAACAACCCCGACGGCGGCAAGTCCTCGCTATACGGGGCCACTGTCGCTCGCTTACGATACAACCGTTACCGTCGCAGGATTTGACAACTTCGGCACACGCACCCCCGTTACCAAGGTGAAGATTGAGCGCCAATACGCCGGTGTGTTTGATGCTGCTTACTACGCCGCGCACAACGAAGAGGCCTATGCCGCTTGCGGCAACAACGAAGGGCGCTTGCTCGAATACTACTTAGTTATCGGCGCCAACAAGGGGCATATTGCCGCCCCTACCTTTGACATCACCTATTACATGACCAATTATGCCGATTTGCAACGCGCTTACGGCGACGATACGATCAAATACATCAACCATTTTTTAAGAAACGGTATGCGTGAGGGACGACGTGGCAGCATGACCTTTGATCCCGCCTCTTACCGTCGACGCTACGCGGATCTGCGCCGTGCCTACGGCAACAACTGGGCATCGTACTACCTGCATTACCTGCGCCACGGTTACAGCGAAGGTCGCCAAACAACCGGCTGCTATCAACTGTACGGCGCGACCACCGTGTTAAACGGCACAGACTATGCTGCCGTGTATCAGTATAACGAATTTGCGACGATCTATCCCGATATTGCCACAGCATATCCTTACGACGATGTCGGGGCGCTGACCTATTTTGTGAATACGGGTATGCCCGCGAAAATGCAAGGCTGCGCAAACTTCGATGTGCAATCCTATTATAATCGCTATGGCGATCTGCGTCGCGCCTACGGCACGCGATGGGAAAAGTATTATCTGCATTATATCCGCAACGGCTCGCGCGAAGGTCGCCAAGCAACCGGCTGCACCGTCTTGACCAATCCGTTGACAGTGTATGACGGCGTGAACTATGCGGCGGTGTACGACTACGCTTATTATACCGCCGCCTATGCCGATGTTGTGCGCGTGCTGGGCACGGATGAAACAACGGTGCTTCGCCATTTCGTGAAGAACGGTATGCGCGAAGGTCGCCAAGCCTGTGAATCCTTTAATGTGCATATTTACCGCGCCAATTACAACGATCTGCAGCGCGCATTCGGCGATGATCTGCCACGCTACTACAAGCATTATCTGCAATTCGGCGTGCGAGAAGGGCGCATCGCTTCCCAACCCCGCGAACCGATAACACCGCCCGAGGATACGACACCGCCTGAGGATACGACAC
>JAZURB010000072.1:0-2345 GCA_045605945.1 Acutalibacteraceae bacterium | reverse complement strand
CCAACCATATGTTTGATAGGCGTGGCTATAGGTGCCCGAAGCATGGTACTTACCGTCGGCATCGAGGAAAAACTTGGAAATGGATGCGTCGGAATACCGATAGACAGCTTCACCGCCGGCGGGAGTAGGGAACTGCGTGTTGTCCTTGTCTGTCATAAACAATACTACGCGATTGCCCTTTTCGAGAAGCGGACCGCCGCAATGTGTGCGTCCTTTATGACCGGTTTCGTAATGTTTAATAACCCCGTTGTCAGCATAAAGGATCTCATCGCCGACTGTGAGTGAGCCTTTGAGCACCGCGCGTATTTTCAAGGTGACGAAATAGGTAGTATAGTTTTCCTGCACTTCACGGTGCTCTTCGATCACATCCGCACAGACGATGTGTGTCGTCTTGTCAGCCAGTGCTTTCAGAGTAAAGGGTGGTGTATATATCCAGCAAGCTGTGGAACTGGCGTTGTTGCACGGCTCGTTTTCGGTGGGATAAACGATCGGTGCGGCGGTTTGGCTACTGTCCGCGTCGTCGGCGAAGAGACCCGAAGACATCTGCGTGGCGACAAAGTCAGTATCCCCTGTCGGCAAACGGCGCTGATGCGCCCACACACCGCCGACGGCGCTAAGCAATACGACACAAGCCGCGACAGCGGCAACCCACCGCAACGGTTTTATGCGGGACGATTTCTTTTCGACATCGGTAATCAGTTTATCGTCGATGTCGTTTAAAGCGGTCAGTATGTCACGTGTGGTCATACAAAGAATTCCTCCTTTTCGAGAACGGCTTTCAGTTTTTTACGGGTGCGCATGAGAATGACGCTTACATGGTTTTCCGTCACCCCGTGTTCGGCGGCGATCTCAGCGATCGACATCATGTACCAGTAGCGTTTTAAGAATATCCGTCGCTCCCGCAGCGGCAACCCCTGTAAAAATTGGGTAAGCATCTCTTTAAGCGCGACGCTGTCGACAAGGTCGTCGGCACTCTCGGAAGGCAAGCAGTCCGCCAGTTCGTCAAGGCAGAGCGCCGTGCGGTTACCGCCGCGCTTATCGGCGGTGCGCTTGTCAAATGCGTTGAGTGACAGACGGCGGGTGATCTTGCCGAGATAGGTTTTGAGGTTGGACGGCTGTTGCGGCGGAATGGCGTTCCATGCTCGCAGGAAAGTATCGTTGACACATTCTTCGGCATCTTCGTCATTTTCGAGAATGTTGTGCGCAATCCGAAAGCAGTACCGTCCGTATTTTTCGGCGGTTTTTTCGATGGCGGTTTCCGATCGCGCAGTAAACAGCGCCAAAATATCGCAGTCTTCCATACGCAACCTCCTTTCACCTTACTACACCGTGTTTTGTGGGAAAATATGACACATATTCAGTATAACACCACGCGATTTTTTTGAAAAGTGCAAGTTGAATTCTAAAGGCGAGTGTGCTATACTGAAAGCGATTTTGGAAATAGGGGGCAGGCGTATGTCAACGCACCGTTTACCCACCGAACAGAATAATCCCCGCACCGTAACGATCGGCGATGCGGATACGCTGTCGATTATGAGCATGATTCATCATGAGGACAGCGTTGCGGTAGCGGCAATGGAAGCGGCGCTTGATGTGCTTGCGGCGGCAGCGGACAACATTGCCGCGCGCCTGAAGGCGGGCGGTCGCCTCTTTTATGTCGGAGCAGGCACGAGCGGGCGCATCGGCGTGCTGGATGCTTCGGAGCTTCCCGCGACCTACGGGGTGTCGCCTGCGCTTGTGACGGCAATCGTACCGGGTGGTTACGATACGCTGCCCGACGCGCGTCTCGGTGACGAGGACGATCGTGACGGCGCGCGCGCAGATCTTGCTGCAAACGGTGTGTCATCGTGTGACGCAGTAGTCGGCATTGCCGCCTCGGGACGCACCCCGTATACGCACGAAGCGCTTGTGTATGCGCGGGAACAGGGGGCGTTTACACTCGCGATCACCAACGTACCGCAGTCGTTATTGTCGACAGCGGCGGAGATGACCGCTGTGATCGAGACGGGCGCGGAGGCAATTCAAGGCTCGACACGCATGAAAGCGGGAACAACGCAAAAATTGGCGCTCAATATGCTGTCAACGGCGGTCATGATCCGTATCGGCAAGGTGTATCAAAACCGCATGATCGATATGGATGCGGTCAACGAAAAGCTGCATGAGCGCAGCGTCTATATGTTAAAAGAACTGACAAATTGCGATGCACAAACTGCGCAGGATGCCCTCGCGGCGTGCGGCGGTAAGGTGAAAACGGCGTTGACGATGATTTGTCGCGGCGTCGATGCGAAAACAGCACTGGCGCTGCTTGCGGCGCATGACGATACGGCGGGCACATGGCTTTGGGA
>JAZURB010000071.1:0-2377 GCA_045605945.1 Acutalibacteraceae bacterium | reverse complement strand
GGCAACCCACATCCAGAACACGGCACCGGGACCACCCGTAACGATTGCCGCGGCAACACCCGCGATGTTACCCGTGCCGATCGTGGCAGCCAACGCTGCGCACAATGCTTGGAACTGCGAAATGTTTTTCTTATCCTTTGTTTTCGTCGACGTACTGTTCTTTTTGAACACCGTCGCAATCGTGTTCTTCCACCAGTGACCGACGTGACTGATTTGGAAGCATTTGGTGAGAACGGTCATCAAGATACCGGTACCGATCAGCAGGATAAGCCCCGGCAGACCCCACACGGCACCATTGACGGCATCGTTCGCTTTGGTAATGATGTCAAGCATGTTGTTGATTCCTCCTCAAGAAAATAAAAAGCGGATCGCACAGCGCGATCCGCAAAAATACAGTCAAGAAGAACAATGTTGTCGACTTTGTCCTTTTGCCTGAGAGATTAGCGGTATACGCTTTGCCCCTTCGGCACTCAATTCAATGAGCTTCTCCAAAGTTCCGTCGACTTGCAGTTGAGATCTCTCCTGCAAGCGTCATACGGTGATATCCAATTTTTGCTACATTATACTATAATCATAACAAAATTACAATCTCCGAAATCAACAATTTTTGGGTTGTGAAGCAGCGTGTTTTATGCTATATTGTTACTATACACAAAAGGCGGTGAGAGAATGCGCATAACAGTGCTTTGCGAAAACACAACAAACGAGGCGCGGCTCGAATACGAACACGGACTATCGTTATATATTGAACACGGTGGTCGACACGTGTTGTTCGATATGGGGCAAAGCGATATTTTCGCCCGCAACGCCGAAAAACTCACCGTAGATTTGTCTGCGGTGGATACCGCCGTCCTGTCCCACGGGCATTACGACCACGGCGGCGGAATAGCCGCGTTTTTCGAGCGCAACGTTGCAGCGCCGCTTTATCTGCAAGTATCGGCGTTTGATCCGCATTATAACGGTACCGAGAAATATATCGGACTGGATACGACTCTTTGCTCACATCCGCGACTGCATTTTGTCGACACCGCGATCGACCTCGGCGATGGCATGACACTGTTCACGCTAAACGACAGGGCTCTTCCCTATCCGATCGATGCGCACGGACTTACCGAGCGCCGCGGCGACACGTTTATACCCGATCCGTTTACGCACGAGCAATATCTGCTCATCGAAGAGAACGGCAAGCGTGTTCTTGTCAGCGGATGCTCCCATAAAGGGGTGTTGAATATACTGGAACTGACGCATCCCGACGTATTTATCGGCGGCTTTCATTTTATGAAGCTCGACCCCGACGGCGACGGAAAAGAGGCGCTTACCCACGCCGCGGCGACACTGGCATCTCATCCTTGCCGGTATTATACCTGCCACTGCACGGGCGAAGCATCGTTTGTTTTTCTCAGCGGTTGTCTTGGTGAGCAGTTGACCTATATTCGCACGGGGGATATCTTGCAGATACCATTTGACAAGTGAGTACGTTTTCAGTATAATGGGCATACTGCACATATACAAGGGGGCGTAAAGGTTTCGACGGGGATTTTGACGCATGGTAAGCGGGTAGCGGTGCAGGACCGCTATAAAACCTGACACTTTTTAAAATTAAACGACAACAATACTGTTGCTCTCGCGGCCTAATTAGTGCTGCGCGTCCTGCCTGAGAATACCGCGGCTTAGGATCGGGGCGTCGATTAGCGGTGAACGTGAACGGGTGCTTGCCGCTGCGCTCGTCATGACTTGGCGGCTACCGTAACCGACAGCCTGTCGTTCGGCGTTCGGTGAGGGGAATCCCAAAAGAGCGACTCCACCCGGAGAAAGCTGTGTGAAGAGATTTTCGGACACGGGTTCGATTCCCGTCGCCTCCACCATGAAAAAAGCCTTGTCTTTCGACAAGGCTTTTTTCAACGAAATAAATCCCTTGCGGGATTTGTGAAATACGTTTTGCGTGTGAAATATGGCTTCGCCATGTGAAATACGCCTGCGGCGTGTAAAGGGATTTATTTCATTTCACTTGATGCGTAAGCATCAAATTTCACAATGACCATAGGTCATTATTTCACATCCGAAGGATATTTCACTATATTTGCAAAGCGCGATTTCATTGAAACGTATGACAAAATATGATATAATCAATTCGATAAATAAGAATTTGTATAATACTTTGGAGGATACAAAAATGGAACGAATAATTACACATATTGAAAAAGCAGATGAATTCTTTGAGAAAAATTTTCACTGCTCTCAAGCAGTCTTTGCCGCATTTGCAGAGGAGTTAGGACTAACAGAGGAGCAAGCATTAAAGATAGGTGCTTGTTTTGGAAGTGGCATGAGGAAAGGAGAAGTGTGCGGAGCTTGTACTGGGGCGCTAATGGTATTAGGA
>JAZURB010000070.1:0-4430 GCA_045605945.1 Acutalibacteraceae bacterium | reverse complement strand
GCCCGTGAAATGGAGGCTGATAGCCCCCATGGGACCGACCCGCGCCCAGCCGCCGCCTGCTGCGCCGCCCTTGATGCCGAACACGGGGCCGAGCGACGGCTCACGCAGCGCCAAGACGACGTTTTTGCCGAGCTTGTGCATCGCGTCACCCAGACCGACGGTGGTGGTGGTTTTACCCTCGCCCGCAGGAGTCGGGGAGATCGCGGTCACCAAAATGAGCTTGCCGTCGGGACGATCGGCAAGGCGATCGCGCACCGCAAGGCGCACTTTGGCTTTGTCATGACCGTAAGGAATGAGATCTTCGTCGGACAATCCCAAGCTCGCGGCAATTTCGCGAACGGGAAGCGGTTTTGCTTGCTGTGCAATTTCAATGTCGGTTAAATATGCCACAATAACACGCATCCTTTCAAAAATGAGGTATTTATGGATAAAGTATACCACACTCCTCCCTCTTTTTCAATAGTGCGACCGTTACTTTTCTTTCGACTTGTCAATCGGCGGCGAATGTGATAGAATAAGATGTTATTACACGGAAAAGGAGTGACGGCGTATGCGTCGATTGGTGATAGGCACGGGCAACACCTGTCGCAGCGTGATGGCAAAGGCGCTTATCGAGCACTATCAGCACGAAGGCGATGACGTGCGCGCGGCGGGGCTTTCCGTAACGGGCGCTGCCGCATCGGTGCTGGCAGTCGCAACGCTCAAACACATCGGTATCGCCTTGTCGTTTGACACATCGCCCCTGATCACCCCCGAAGCAGTTGCCTGGGCGGATGAGATCGGCGTAATGTCCCCGTCGCACAAAGTGGCGGTGACGGAGCTGTTTGATGTAGACCCCGCCAAGGTGATCGTACTTCCTGCGATCCCCGACCCTTTCGGATTGGGTGCTGATGACTATCGCCGCACGCGCGACGCGCTGCGCAAAGCGATCCTCGAATGGGTGAATCCCGAAACGGTGCGTATCGTGCCGATGGCGAAACGCCATATTGCCGCTGTCGCGCAGATCGAGCGTGACTGCTTTGCCGATCCGTGGAGCGAAGCGGGACTCGAAGAAGAGCTGCACAACCCGCTCGCCCGCTTCATCGTCGCGGAGCATTTTGATGAGGTGCGCGGTTATCTCGGCGCGCATATCGTGGTCGATGAAATGGGCATCACAAACATCGCCGTATCGCCGCAGTTTCGACGACAACATGTCGCGCGTGCGTTGTTGCATGATGCACGCGAAGCGGCGATCAAAAAGAATCTTTACCGCATCACTTTGGAGGTGCGCGTTTCCAACGAAGCCGCGATCGCACTCTATGAAAGCATGGGCTATGTGAAGGACGGTATCCGTCCGCGGTTTTATGCACACCCCACCGAGGATGCCGCAATCTATTCCCTGTATCTCACCCCCGAAACGGAGGCAACTGTATGAACATTTTAGCCATTGAATCTTCCTGCGACGAAACCGCTGCCGCCGTCATCAAAGACGGCCGCGAGGTGCTTTCAAGCATCGTGGCGACGCAGGTCGAGGAGCATCGTCTCTACGGCGGTGTCGTTCCCGAGATCGCCTCGCGTCGCCACGCCGAAGCCATTTCGGGCGTTGTACGCGAAGCGCTGTCAGAGGCGGCGCTGACCATGGACGGCATCGATGCCGTCGCGGTAACGGCGCACCCCGGCTTGATCGGCGCGCTGCTCGTCGGCGTGAATTTTGCCAAAGGACTCGCGTTTTCGGCGGGCAAACCGCTCATCCCCGTGCATCATTTGCGCGGACATATCGCGGCGAACTACCTCGCACATCCCGATTTAAAGCCGCCGTTCTTGTGCCTTGTCGTTTCGGGCGGTCACACGCATTTGGTGCACTGTGAAGATTACACGACATTTCGCATCATCGGTCGCACGCGTGACGATGCGGCAGGTGAATGCTTTGATAAAGCCGCCAGAGCCATGGGCATGCCCTATCCCGGCGGCATCGCGCTGGATAAGCGCGCCGAAGGCGGCAATCCGCATGCCTTTGCCCTGCCCCGCCCGAAAGTGGAGGGCAGCCCGTTTGATTTCAGCTTTTCGGGACTGAAAACGGCGGTGCTTAATCAGTTGCATAACGCCAAGCAGCGCGATTTGGAATTAAACATCGAGGATCTTTGCGCCTCGCTGCGCTTTACGGTGGCGGATATCCTTGTTTCCAAAGCCACGGCAGCGCTCGACGAGACAGGCATGAAAACGCTCGTGCTGGCAGGCGGCGTTTCCGCCAACTCTGAGCTGCGCCGCCAAATGCAGGAAGCCTGCGACAAACGCGGTGTAACGCTGTATATGCCGCCGCTGTCGCTTTGCGGCGACAATGCTGCCATGATCGGCGCGCAAGGCTATTACGAATATCTTGCAGGCAACATTGCCGATACCACCCTCAATGCCGCTGCAACAGCGAGCATTGAATGAGGAGGACTGTTATGTCAACCACGATTACGGCGATCGCCACACCGCTTTCTCCTGCGGGACTGGGTGTTATTCGCTTATCCGGCGATGACGCGATTGCCATCGCCGATACGGTGTTTCGCGCTGCTTCGGGACGCAAGCTCGCCGACCTCGAGGGCTACCGCGCCGCGTATGGACATGTGTTTGATGCCGCGGGCGATATTGACGATTGCGTGGCACTCGTCTTTCGCGCACCGCACAGTTACACCGGCGAGGACACGGTGGAGCTGTCCTGCCACGGCGGCACCTACCTGTTGCGTCGCACGCTGCGCGCTACTCTGGATGCGGGGGCAATCATGGCGCAAGGCGGCGAATTCACCCGCCGCGCCTTTTTAAACGGTAAAATGGATTTGAGCGGCGCAGAAGCGGTGATGGATCTCATCGGCGCAGAAGGCGCCATTGCCGCAAAAACCGCGCTTTGTGCGCGCGAGGGTGCGCTGTTTCGGGCGCTCGACGGCATCAAAGCCACGCTGCTGGATCTTTCCGCACAAATTATGGGGTATATCGATTATCCCGACGACGATGTGCCGCCGTTGCCCGCCGACGAGCTCGCCACCGCGCTGACCGCCGCCAAAGCAACGCTTGAGGGCTTGCTTGCCAACGCCGATGCGGGACGCATCCTGCGCGAAGGCATCGATACGGCGATCATTGGCGCGCCCAATGTCGGCAAATCGACGCTGATGAATTTGCTCAGCGGTTGCGAACGCAGCATTGTGACCGATATTGCAGGAACCACACGCGATGTTGTGGAAGAAACGGTGCTGCTCGGCGAAGTGCGTCTGCGCCTTTCGGACACGGCAGGACTGCACGACACCGCCGATATCGTCGAACAGCTGGGCGTGGCGCGCGCCAAAGAGCGGTTGGAAAATGCCGCCTTGGTGCTTGCCGTTTTCGACGGCTCGCGTCCGTTTGACGACGCGGACACGGCATTGCTCCGATCGCTTGCCGATAAAACCGCCGTTATCATCGTCAATAAAACCGACCTCTCCCCCGCCGTTCCCGCGGCGCTCCGGAACGCACCGCATCCGATCGTGCCGCTTTCCGCGAAACACGGTGACGGACTGGATCGCTTGACACAAGCGGTCGAAACGGTGACGGGTATCGCCGCCCTTTCGGGTGATGAGCTGCTGCTCGCCAACGAACGCCAACGCGAAGGTGCAGCGCGCTGCCTGCGCAGCGTGGCAGCAGCAATCGAAGCGCTTTCTTCGGGTCTCGCCGAGGATGCAGCCGCTGTGTGCATCGACGAGGCGCTGGCGGCGGTGTTGGAATTGACAGGTGAGCGTGTGAGCGATGCGGTGGTGCATCAGGTGTTCAGCCGCTTCTGCGTGGGTAAATAATTCGCCGCCTCCGTTCAACCACACCACGGCGAGATACATTCGACTTCGTTCCGTCCGCGTCACCCTGAGCGAGCATAAGCGAGTCGAACGGGTCTCGGACGGAACTTCGCTCAGTATGACGCGCCGTTGCTTTGCTTAGGCGCTATCGCCAACCATATTCGTAGGGGAGGCGTCTCGCCTCCTTCGACTTCCTCTCGAAAGGAAGGCTTGAACAGCGATGCATCTACACCCACCCCCAAATAACCAAAGCGGGTATCTCCCCATCGGAGATACCCACTTTTTATATGCATATAATCAGCCTTCCAGCGTGCTGCTGTTGAAGGGATCGAATACCATCGGCGCGCGGTCAAAGTAATCGCGGTTAACCGAATAGAAAATGGTGCGACCTTCGTTGCGCGTGCAAAGCATGCCCGCCTGCAACAGCATTTCGAGGTGATAGTGCGTTGCCGTCATGGACAGATCCAGCGCACGCAGCAACTGCTGTGCGGTGATCTCACCGCGCTCAAGCATCAGGTGCAGCGCCATGACGCGTTTTTCCTCACTGAGCGCCTTACCCATTTTCACGATATCGGGTTTGATCGACTCGCCCATAAGGATCGCCATGCGCGCGGAATAATCAAAACCGATGATGAGGAACGGATG
>JAZURB010000069.1:0-5527 GCA_045605945.1 Acutalibacteraceae bacterium | reverse complement strand
CGCACATCCAGCGCATGCGCTGCACAAACGACAGTTTCCAAGTCGTCGGTTGTTCATCGTAGGTGATCGCTTCACGCACAAAGCGCACATGGAAGCCTTCCAAAATCTTACGCGAAGCAAATTCGCTATCCTCGGTAAGCGTCTCGGTGTTCCAGCCCGTTTGTTCAATAACGCGGCGTTTAAACGCAAAGCCGGTGCCGCCGACCGAGCACGGCAAGCCGCGATTGGTGCGCACCTCATGGTAAAAGCGCGTGAGCATGTACCAATACACGGTGTAGCATCCGCTCACCACCGAATCGAGCGGGTTTTTGCTTTCGCGGAAGCCCTGCGCAATATCCGCGCCCGAACACAGCGCATCGTTCACATGACGCAGATACGCGGTGTCAACCACATTGTCCGCATCAAACACCGCAAACGCCTCGTAAGTTTTCGGCACTTCACGCAACAGCTTTTCACAAATCCAACGCAGCGCAAATCCTTTGCCGACATGCGCGGTGTCGGTACGCTCATACACATACGCACCGTGCTCACGCGCAACACGCGCCGTGTCATCGGTGCAGTTATCCGCCACAACCACCACATCGAATAGGTCGCGCGGGTAATCCTGCTGATGCAGGCTGTCCACTAACTGCGCAATAACACTTTCTTCATTTCGCGCACAAACAATAACCGCAAAACGATGAAGCTTGTCCTCCTCGCGCGGGAAAGTAACCTTCTTTTTAAGCCCTGCCAGTGCCATGTATAACTGCCAGCCCGCCAGGAGAGCAACACTGAGCCACAGAATCGCCGCCAAAGCCGACATAATTCCGATAGGCCAGGTCAGATTGATACCCATAGTTCTTCCCCTTTACGAACGATTGGTGAGCAAGGACAGCGTTTCGGCACGCGTGCGGGGATCGGATCGCATCAACCCACGCAACGCAGAAGTTTGCGTTTTGGCGCCCGCTGCACGCACGCCGCGCATTGTCATGCACAAGTGCTCCGCTTCAATGATAACCGCAACACCTTTGGCATTAAGCTCACGCTCGAGAAAATCCGCTACCTGCGCGGTAAGACGCTCTTGCAGTTGCGGGCGGCGCGCATACGCATTAACAATACGCGCAAGCTTGGAAAGACCAATCACCTTGCCGTCACGCGGGATATACGCAATATGTGCAACGCCGATAAACGGCAGCAAATGATGCTCACACATCGAATGAAGCGGGATGTCACGCACGGTAACAAGCTCATCGGGCTGAGTTTCTTGAAACAATTTCAAATGCACGGTCGGATCTTCGGTCATGCCCGAAAAAACCTCTTCATACATATTCGCTACACGGCGGGGCGTTTCCACCAGACCGGGACGGTCAGGGTCTTCGCCGATCGCCAATAAAATCTCTCGCACAGCGGCTTCAATACGCGGTTTATCCATCGCGATCGCCTCCTTTGTTTTTCATATTATAGCGCATCGCACTCGAAATAGCAAGGAGATTACAGAAAATTTAAAAACAGGCCATCGTTTCGCAAAAAAGCCAAACAACAGCCTGTTTTATGCATTCATTAACGCTTAAGACAGCGTAACATACAGCGGGATGCCTTCGGCATCACCGTAGCACGCCCATACATCGTCATACCCGTTAACAACAATGCGCGCATAATATTGTTGCGTCCCCGCAAGCGCGGTATCGCCGAGTTCCACCTCAACAGTCAGCGCCGCCGCAGAGATTGCGTTGATCGCGCTGGCATCACCGACAAGCAACACATTCTCCAAGGTTTGCTCGCGAATCGATGCAGATAATCCGTGAAGTGCACCGCTGACAACGGTGTTCTCTCCCGTCACCTGCAGAGAAACGCTCTTTTGCGCCAAATGCGCGGTATTCATCGTCACCTTAACACTGTCCGCCGCGCCGATCACACGCACGGTTTGCGGAATTTTGAGATCGAAGGTCACAGTGTTGTTCGACACCGACAACTTGGTCACATCCACAACGCCGAGGTCAGCCAGCTCCGTTTCCAACGCGTTCAATTCTTCGGCAGGGCCGAGCAAATCCAACGAGGCAGGTTCCAGCGTCAACAATTCGTCCTGCGAGTAACCGTCAGGCAGATTCTTCACCGTATAGCCAAGCTCGACATGGCGTTCTTCCCAAATCGGCACGGTCAGCGTAACGGTGTCGGCGGTAAAACCGCGAATTTCGCATTGCGACAGATCCACTTCGTTTCCTTGTGCATCCAATGCCGACAGCGGCACTTGGTATTGCTTCATAGCAGTCAGTTCTTCGGGGGTCGTTACCTTCGCGACCAATGTTTCAATACGATCGACGACCGTTTTCGGACCGCTGACAGCAGCTTTGCCGTCGGGGAACAGCGTTTTATCCACAAACGGCTCACCGATCATGGCATTTTCGCCCACAGCGGTCAGCGCGGTGACATCGGTTTCGATATCGAACACGGCATCGTCACGCCAATAGTCCACCGTTACGGTCACCGCATTGGGAGTGACGGCAAGAATATCATAATCCGTTTCCGAACTGTTGCGCGAAACATTCAGCGGAATCTCCACATCGCCCGCACCGGTGACAGCCGTCAAATCCGGGCGCACGCGCAAATCCTCTTCGTTCAGTTTGGTGATGACCGACCACGCGCCGGATACCGTGACCTTGACATCAAAAGTATCCTCACCAATCACATGCAAACCGCTTTGCGCAGCATAGCTGTTGGTCAGATCAATCGTAACGCTTACGGTGATAGGGCGTTCCTCAATATTGGCGGGACCCGAAATAACCGCAAGCCAAATCGCCGTTGCAAGCAGCAACGATACGATCATCATGATCTTGTCGTTATACAGCAGACGGGTGAAGGAAAAGCGTTTTTTCGTCATTTCGCATCCCTCCCCTTAAACAGTTTCTTAAGGAGGTTATTTTGCTCATCATCGCCGAGGTCGTTGAGCATGCCGTTTTCCAGCGCGATGCGCAGGGTTTTCGGCGTATAATCCCGCGTAAGCTCACCGCCTTCGGCAAGCGAGATCGCCGCCGTTTCTTCGGAAACGACCACCACAAGGGCATCTGAATTTTCGCTCATGCCGACCGCCGCACGGTGACGCGTACCCAGCGAGCTGCTGAGTTGATGACGCGAAGTGAGCGGCAGGATACAGCCCGCCGCCAGCACACGACCGCCGCGAATGATCATGGCACCGTCATGCAACGGTGCTTTGTTAAAGAACACATTGCCGATCAATTCCACCGACGGATCGGCATCGATCACAGTGCCGGAATTGACAATATCGCCGAGCTTGGTCTCGCGTTCAAACACGATAAGCGCGCCCATGCGCTGACGCTGCAGCTGCTCGTCTGCACCGCACACCGCGGTGTTCGCCGCCTTACGGCGCATGACAACCTCTTCCTTATCGGTGTTTTTCGCCAAAGCGGAAAATGCACCCGATAAGCTGGAATGACCCACGCGCTCCAACGCACGGCGAATCTCGGGTTGGAACACAACAACAAGTAAGATGAGGGCATTATCAAACAGCACGCCGAGCAAGAACGCAAGCGCTTTGAGTCCGAACAACATCGAAACAAAATACGCAAGCAACATCAAAATGATGCCTTTCGTTAATTGCTCTGCACGGGAATCGCGCACCAACTTAATCAGCCCGAATATCACCGCCGCTACAACGAAAATGTCCACCACGGCCGCGAAAATATTGATCGTGGAGAAACACGCCACAATTTGATCCCACAAGCGATCAAAAAATGCCGCCGCTTGCGCACCCAATGTTTCAAAAAACGCGCTAACCGATGCTGCCATACCCGTCACCTCCGATACGATAGAATTATACAGTTAATATTTTATCATAACCGCGACGGAAACACAATGGATTTTTTGCGATTTTTTCAAGAATTTGTGCTGTATAATCAATCTGACCCCCTGTATTTTGCGTTCCGATTGAAAATCGTACCGTTCCTTCGGGAAAGGTGTCGATGCTTTTGTGTGCAGCAGGCGCACAGTGCAAGCCGCCGCGCACAGCGATGCCGTGTTTGGCGAGCGTGTCACACACATCGTCCACCGTCACATCGGCGATCCGTAACGAAATCAGCGGTGTCCCCGTATCCTTATGCGGGAACGACGAATACAGCGTGATCGCGGTGTTTGAAGAAAGCGCATGGTATAAACGGCGACAAAGGGCGACCTCGCGCGATGCCGTTTGCGATACGCCGCCGCGACCAAGCGCAGCGAGTGCGGCATGCAACCCGCAAATCCCCGTGACATTCGGCGTGCCGCTTTCGAGACGATCGGGCAGCATCGGCGGCTGCTCAAGCGATGCCGAAGCGCTGCCTGTTCCCCCTTCAATAAGCGGCAACAGCGGTGTGAGCTCACGGCAAAGCAACAAGCCCGTCCCCATGGGTCCGCCAAGCCCTTTATGCCCCGCGACACACACATAATCGAGCTCATCCCGTTCAAGAAGGATCGGCAAATGCCCCGCCGATTGTGCGGCATCCACAACAATCGGGATGCCGTGTTCATGCGCCAGCGCCGCCAATCGCGCAATCGGCAAAGCGCACCCAACCACATTGGAGGCGTGCGTGCAGACCAATACTTTCGTGTGCGGTGTCATGGCATGACGAAACGCTTCTACGGTTGCTTCATCATCGCCGACGGTAACATGCGCGATATCGATCCCGCGCGGAATGATCGCATGAAGCGGACGCATAACTGCGTTATGCTCGAGATCGGATACCACGGCGCGACCGCCGTTTGCCAGACAGCTTTTAAGCACAATATTCAGCGCATGTGTGCAGCTCGGCGTAAAAATCACGCCCTCGGGATGTCGCATATCAAACAGTCGTGCGGCGGTTTCGCGGCAATAATACAGCTGTTCGGCGGTCGCCATAGCGAGCGGATAGCCGCCACGACCGGGATTCGCACCGTATGCAAACACCGCTCTCGCCATAGCCGCACAAACAGCAGGTGATTTCGGATAGCTTGTCGCCGCATTGTCCAAATATATCATGGGGCGCCACGCCCCTTTATTTCGAGAATCGACACACCTTCATCGCGCAGCCACATCGCCATATCGGGAGAATATACGGCAACGGTCACGCGATAACCGCAACCGCCCCGAGCGCTTGTTTGTGCGGTGCGTCGCACATAGGCGCGCACGCCGTGGCTTTCCAGAATGCGTTTGGCACGCATTGCCGCCGAAGCTGTGTCAACATGAATACTTGCTTGCATAGTGGTCCTCCTTTCGTAATCGGTTTCTCCCCGCTTATAATATATGCCCGCGCGAGCGACGCGGGCACCGAAAGTCCTCGGCACCACAAACACCTTGACAGCTTCTCGATTTTTTTGTATACTAATCACACAATCGAGGTGTGGCGCAATTGGTAGCGCGCTTGCTTTGGGAGCGTATCGGCGGACATTTTACCGTAATCCGCCGACCTGCCACAAACCGCATGACACCGCCATAATCGACGATCATAAAAATAAGAATTCGCACCAAACGACGGCAACGACCACATGACATCCCACAGAGGTTGCTATAACATCGTTT
>JAZURB010000068.1:0-6397 GCA_045605945.1 Acutalibacteraceae bacterium | reverse complement strand
CATCACCTTACGAGCCATGCGCGGATTTTTCTCCAGCACAACAACTTCTGCACCGTATTGGGCTGCAGATCCCGCAGCGAGCAACCCCGCCGCTCCACCGCCGACAACTATCACTCGACTCATGACAATGCCTCCGCGTCATCTTTCGTATACACGCTGTAAGTTTCCCACAATTTTTCAAGTTCAGTCAACTTCTCGCGATTGTTATCCAGCGTTTTGACAGCAACCGCGACAATGAGCGCATTAATAAGACTAAGCGGAGCGACCAACGAATCCACAATAGTCGCCATATCACTTTTCGCCAAAAGCAAATGGTCGGCGAACGGCGCAATCGGCGAGGATCGACTATCCGTAAGCGCCACCACTTTTGCGTTACGCGAATGCGCAAAATGCAGCGTTTTTACGGCTTTGCTGGAATATCGAGGGAAGCTTAAGCCAATCAGCACATCGCGCTCGTCGATATGAAACATTTCTTCAAGAATTTCCATCTCGCTGGAAGGATACACCAATTGAATATCCTCAAGCAACATTTTTAAATAATACACCATAAAATTCGCCAGCGAGCGACAACTGCCTGCACCGAAAATATATACTTTGCGTGCATGAATAATAGCATCTACCGCTTCGTAAAAAGTATCGCGCGGCATATTATCGAGTGTCTGGCGTATATTGGCAATATCACACGAAAGAATATGATCAAGCACATCATCATCTGCCATGCGAGCACAAGTAACTTCGATGCGTTGGATCGAATTCAGCTTGCTGCGAATCAATTCCTGCACAGCTTTTTGCAGTTCGGGATATCCTTCAAAACCAAGTTCTGCAGCAAAACGAACAACGGTCGATTCGCTCACCCCGACCGTTTCACCCAAGCGAAACGCCGTCATAAACGCCGCCTCGTCATAGTGTTCCAAAATATATTGAGCGATGCGGCGTTGACCTTTGGAAAAGTCCGCCATATGCGCAGCAATCAGGGTTGTCAAATTCGATTTCACGATAACGCCTCCCTTTTGACACAGTTTCGTTAAATCAAACAATCATATTATAATCTACCATATTTTATAGTAAAATGCAAGAAAAAACTGCAAACTTGCAAAAAACGAGCACACGGATGTGTGCTCGTTTTTCTTTACAGTATATAGTACATTTTGATCAACAAATGTTCATCACAACTAAATATAAATTTAATAGATGAAGTTTCCGATAACGAGTAGCGTAAAACATGAATATCTGTAGGTGATTCTTGATAATCCTGCTCAGCCTCACCGTAATACGCTTTCACAATATCGTATGTATCGCTACCGTCAACGCAATCAAAGCAATACATCTCTTTGTTTTCTGCGTTGGTTAAATTTACAGAAATCGTCAGTACGCGTCCGTCCTTGTGCACCTGTGCTTTCAAGCTGTTGTATTCATACATTTTAATATTATTTTCATTATATTCGCTAACCGAAATCGGCTCGCCGAGTGCGGTTGTAAGCGCTGTTTCATCCGTCAAAGAATGAATATCCACACCGGTCGAAAGCGGAAGTTGCTGTCGCATAAATACAGCATTTACCGCAAGAGAATGAGCGGGAGGCTCGGTTGTGTCGAAAATAACCACTTCCATATTTACGGCATTTTCCGCAAACTGAAGATGTCCCTCTCCTGCATTTCCCAGTCCATCATTGGAAAACTCAAAATGCAAAGTGTCATCAACCATTTTTTCTTGAAAACCCGTTACACTCGCCATTTTCGACAATTCGCCACCGCTATACGAATGCAGATCAAAGAATATCCAATCCTTGTCAACCTTCGTAATCGTCAGCTTATAACCGCCTTGCGTTTCAATATCCTTTTTGCCGACGCTGTATTCATCAAACCATTCACCGACAAAAGTTTGCATCCATGCATCACGCTGGGAGTCACGCGTCGGACAGGTCGTTGTCGTCGCCACGGTTTCATCGGTGTCGCGGATCACATTATCACTGCGAAATACCGTTTGAACAATCAGTAATACCGCACCACAGGCGATCAGCACAAAACCGACAATCGAAACAACGAGCCAGAAATTACTTCGCACAGAACGCTTCGCTTTCGAAGATTCTTCCGCAGGTAAATCTAACGACACGGTGTTTTTTTCGATTTCCGTCGGTAAAACTTCCAAAACCTTTGTTTCATCCTCGAAACCTTCCGTTTGCATGTCCGAAATCGACTCTTTAGCGAAATCGTCATCTTCAACAACTATTGTATCGTCCGCCGTCTCGTTGAAATCCGACAAATCAACATCAGTAATATCGAGATTATCACTCAAAACCGCCTCCTCAGCGGTTTCCTCAACCTCATATTTCGTAGACTTATCCTCATCAAATCGAACCGCACAATAAATACAATATTGCGCTTTAGGGGCTATTCTTTTCCCACAATTCGGGCATTTTTTCATAGCCATGACTATTCTCTCCTCTATTTCAATTGAAATCATCGCAAAAAGCGCGTGACAAACGGATGGATGCGAACACGATAAAATCCGATTATACGCCAAAGAACAACATCATAAATTATAAATATGCCGTTTAAAATCGGAAAAGCTAAAATCACAATCGGATGATCCGAAAGAAAAACTTGCATATCAACATTACCGAGCACAAAAACCGTAAAGATAACGCCCGTGATACAAGCCGCATTAAAAATACAAATTTTAACAATCCATGCCCATGTATGATTATACCACAAATTGATACGCAGCTGGAGCAGTGGATAGTAGCCGAAAAAGAATACAAACATCCATCTCACACTTGCATCGGGTACAACCAATAAAGCTAACAAGGATGCAGCCGCATAACAAAGCCATCCATACCGCGTTTTAATTTCCAACGCAGGCGGTACAAGCGTTATGCCAGCTATTGCCGCAAGCCCTACCGACGCATACGGAAAAACCGATAATATCATCGTAAAAATCGCAATGCCGCAAGTGATACCGCAAAAAGCCATTCGCCGTGAAATTTTCATATGTGCCTCCGATATCAGCAGCAGCGAATACAATCGCCACCCATGCATTCACAGCAACAATCAGCACAAAGCAATCCCGAACAAATATCACACGAGCTGCAAGCACAACCGGTATTCGTACCGTTTGTCATATAAGCGCCGCTTCGTTGACTCGCAGTACGCTGCGCCGCAGCACGATATTCCGCATTGTCAGGCTCCATATTCACAGCCTGCATAAAATAACGATTCGCTTCTTCCAGCCAACCCTTTTGATAAAACACCTGTCCCTTTAAATAATGCCATTCGGCATTGCGCGCCCCCATCGGGATGCCGTCAAGTAATTCTTCGGCTTGCGCATAGCGCCGCTCGGCAATAAGACGGCGAATATCCGAAAAACGATTATTCGACGATCCGTTTTGACGATCACGGATAATGGCATCATACGCCTCGTTAATTTCTTTCATCTTCTCTTGCGCAAGATCCGACAACGGATTATCCCCGTAATTATCAGGATGATATTTTCGTGCCAAGGCACGGTAAGCCGATTTAATTTCCTCATCGGTTGCCGAAGGCGAAACGCCCAGCACTTCATACGGATTTTTCATTAAAAATCTCCTTTGCGTCGAGGATTACGGATGCCTTCAATCGCAGCCGGCATTCCACGATATACAATATTATCCAGAATATCTTTAAAACGGTATAATTCAAACTCCTCCAAAACTTCGGCACACACAGCTACAGAAGCGTGAAGAGTTTGCACTGCATAAGACAGACGATCATCGTGCGACAAAGAAAAGCAAGGCGAATTCGGAAGCAAAAACGGATTAAACGCTCCTGTTTTATCATCCTTTAGCATATCTTCTGCAGCGTCTGCTAAATAAATAAAACGCCCAAGACAGTATCCAAAGCGCTCCACATATAAAGCATCCTCTTCTTTAGCAACAAGACGCGATGCGAGCATCGACAAAAATCGTGCCGTAGGATCGGTTGCAGCATCAATCGACGATGCTGCTGCCTCCTCTATAGTCCACTGTTCGCGCATATATTGTCGAGCCAGTGCTGCTTCTTCGGGACGATAATTTTCCGCTTTACGAAAATGTCGCTTAAAAAACAATTTCATTATGCGCGCGATAACGCGACGAAAGAAACGATCATCACGAATGGTATCTTCCAACTTATGATAAGACAACAACACTGACACATCCGCTGCAAATTCAATCGCAGATGTACCTTCTTCGTGACAATAGGAGCACTTTTTAGTCGGACAAAAGGAACAGCGCCCTTTTGAGAATCGAACAGGATCCTTGGAAAGCGCCATTCCAAACAACGCTAAAAACGCAAAATCATAGCTGAGCGTCATGCGCGGGATAAAGCCATAGCGCTTGCCGAGCGTACGGCATAAAGTACAATACACTCCGCGGTATTGCTCATAAGCACGAAAGGTTAGATCCGGTTTAAATATACGAATATATCCAAACATAAGGTATTTTCACCACCGCTTTCGAGAGTATCATACCGCAACTTTACACAAAGTAGGTAAACGATTTGTAAACAAATATCCTTTATATATGCAAAACACCTTTTTCAATCATCGATCGTGCCGCCAAAAGCACACCGATTTTTCCTGAATGGAAATTAAGACCACCCTGCATATATGCGGCAAAAGGTGAACGAAGCGGTGCATCTGCGGACAACTCAATGGACGCACCTGCCGTGAATGCACCCGCCGCCATGATTACTTGATCATCATAACCCGGCATATCCCAAGGCTCGGGTACAACAAACGCGTCCACCGGAGCTCCCTGCTGCATGCCTTGACAAAACGCCACAAGTGACGGCGAATCTTCAAGACAAACTGCCTGAATGATGTCTCCTCGATATTCATCCGCACGAGGCGAAACGGTATAGCCGAACTCGCTGAACAGCGCCGCAGCAAAAACCGCTGTTTTTAAAGCTTCGCCGACAACATGCGGTGCGTGAAACAAACCCATATACAGTGAACGATTATGACCGAGCGACGCACCGACTTCACGGCCAAGGCCGGGGGTTGTCATACGATACGCACATTGCTCAACCAAATCCTTTCGTCCGCAGATATAACCGCCGTTTTCCGCAATGCCGCCACCGGGATTTTTGATCAGCGAACCTGCCATTAAATCGGCACCGACGGCGGTAGGCTCTGTCTTTTCGACAAATTCGCCGTAACAGTTATCCACAAACACAATCGCATCTTGTCTAACCTCGCGAACGGCGGCAATAATCTCTCCGATTTCCGCTACCGTGAGTGACGGGCGCAAAGAATATCCACGCGAGCGCTGGATATGAACCGCTTTAATATCGGGGTTTTTGCGCAACGCTTCACGAATGCCGTCCAAATCGGGGCGCTGATCCTTAAGTGCCACTTCTTGATAACCGATACCGTAATCAGACAAAGAGCCGTCGCTGTGTTTTCCGACACCGATGACGCCGAGAAGAGTATCGTACGGCGCACCTGTTGCCGCAAGCAACACATCGCCGGGACGCAATATACCGAACAACGCGATCGTAATCGCATGAGTTCCCGAAACGATCGAATGGCGAATCAACGCATCATCGGCACCCATCAACTGTGCAAACAGCTCGTCCAACGCATCTCGACCGCGATCGCCGTAACCATAACCGGTGGTCGGGACAAAATGCGTCTCGCTGACACGGTGTTCGATAAACGCCGAAAGCACTTTTTGTTGGTTGTATTCGGTAATCTCATCAATACGATCGAAAGCGGATTTGGCTGCGAGCATCGCACGATCTGCAGCCTCCTCAAGCGCCTTCGGAATAGAAAAAAACGGTGAAATCATACAATATTATCCTTTCAAACAGGCTTTTTAACACTTCCCCACTCGCCGATCACACGAAAACCGATGCGATCATACAAACGATGAGCATAGGCATTTTTCGGGGATAACAATGCGCGTTTACCCTCACGCTGTAACATTGCGGACAATGTCAACACGCACGCCGACGCATATCCTTTGCCGCGAGCATTTGGATGCGTTGTAACAGCGCCGATCAACGCATTATCTTTGCATTCGGCAACGGTCATGGCGGTCGCAACCAACTGTCCGTTATCAACAACACCGATCGTGCGGCACAAGCCACGGCGATAACGATGATGCACATCCGTATACCATGCTTCAAACGGCGGTAACGAATCGCCGAATCCGTCTTGCAACAGTGGATACACATCCCGCGGTTCTACAGCAGTGACAAATGAAGAAATTTCCGCATTACTCGGCGCTTCCATCACCGATTCGTATTGAAACTCAGTACCCCAATCCTTCGCAAGCAAAGCCGCTGTCAATCGATCTGTCCGAACCGTTGTTATCGTCGGATCCATCGTCAAAAACAAACGAAATTCTTCCGTATCATCCACAACACAAAGAAGTCGGAG
>JAZURB010000067.1:0-1886 GCA_045605945.1 Acutalibacteraceae bacterium | reverse complement strand
CACGATCCACGCCGTGACGGTCGTGCCGATGTTCGAGCCCATGATGACACCGATCGATTGGCGCAGCGTCATGATGCCCGAGCTGACAAGACCGACGAGCATCACGGTCATTGCGGAGGAGCTTTGGATGATGGCGGTGATACCCGCGCCGAGTCCCATCGCCTTGACCGAATTCGAGGTCATTTTTTTCAGCGTTTTTTCCATTTTGCCGCCCGCCAGCTTTTCAAGACCGTCGGACATAATGTTCATGCCGAACAGGAAGAATACCAGACCGGCGATAAACAGCGTTACGGCTTTAATAATGTCTACCGATGACATGATGTACACTCCTTTATTCTGTTATGTACAGACTTTATTTTATTGTAACGGATTTGCACGTATTTTTCAACTATAATCTTTCCCGTTCGACACAGGATTTTTCCTTGACAGCACTCCCTCGTATGCGGTACAATAAAAGAGACCACGGCACAGCCGTTATCACACAAAAAGGATGGATGAGATCATGAACAAAGAAAAGCTCGCGTCTTATCAAAAATTTTATCACGATCATCTCTTGAACGACTGCATCGCGTTCTGGATGAACAGCGATCTGCTCGACAAGGAAAACGGCGGTTACATCTCGTCCGTTGACCAACAGGGCAAATGCTACAATACCGACAAATCCGTCTGGTTCCAGGGCCGCGGTCTGTGGACCTTCTCCGCGCTGATGAACCGCTACGGCAAGAAGGACGAATGGCTCGAGGCCGCCGAGCTCGGCAAGCGCTTCCTTGAGGAGCATTGCGTGGATGAGGACGGCAGAATGTTCTTCCAAACCACCAAGGAAGGCGAGCCGCTCAGAAAGCGCCGTTATATGTATTCCGAGAGCTTCTATGTTGTCGGCATGGCGGAGTATGCGCTCGCGACAGGCGACAAAGAGGCGCTTAAAAAAGCGGAAGATATGTTTGAGCAGATGCTGATGCTGTTCCGCACCCCCGAGAAGGATCCCTTCAAGATCACCCCGAAGGGCTACGCTTCCACCCGCGCCGACCGCGCTTCCGCAGTCCCGATGGTGCTCGTCAGCTCCGCGCAGGTGCTGCGCCGCTGCGATCCCGAAAAAGCGGATTATTACACCGAAATCACCAAGGAGATGGCCGATGCCATCATCACCTATCACTACAAACCCGAGAAGAAATGCGTGCTCGAAAGCGTGCTGACTGACGGCACGCCCTATGACACGCCCGCGGGTCGCTGCATCAACCCCGGTCACTCCTGCGAGAACTCCTGGTTCCTAATGAACCAAGCGCTCGTCACGGGCGACAAGGATCTGCTGGAAAAAGCGCTCAACATCCTCGACTGGCACCTCGAGATCGGCTGGGACAAGGAAAACGGCGGCTTCATCTATTTTGCGGATGTCGACGGTCGTCCCTGCGAGCAGCTCGAGTGGGATATGAAGCTGTGGTGGGTGCACAACGAGGTGCTTATCGCCACGCTGATGGCGTACGGTCTGACCGGCGACCAAAAGTATTTCGACTGGTTCGAAAAGACCCACGAGTATGCGTTCTCGCATTTCCACGACAAGGAGAACGGCGAATGGTACGGCTACCTGCATCGTGACGGCACCGTTTCCCACACCCAAAAGGGCTCGATGTGGAAGGGCCCGTATCACCTGCCCCGCTGCCTGATGGTGTGCGACCAGATGCTCTCCGAGCTTGCTCAAGGCAAACCCATCACCCCGATTCTGTAATACCATAGAAATGCACCGATCCGACAATCGGTGCATTTCCTCTATTCTTATTAAAAACGAGGTGTTCTTTATGCGCAAATCCTTTCTCGCCACCGCGGCGGTGCTTGCTGTGATGATTGTCTTGGTTGCGCTGTTCAGTTCCTGCTCTTCCCCGCAAACACCC
>JAZURB010000066.1:0-1677 GCA_045605945.1 Acutalibacteraceae bacterium | reverse complement strand
CTTGCTACACAGGCTCGGTCACTGTGCCTGCCAGCGCCGCGCTGCCCGATGAGCAAAAATAACCAGTAAATAAGAGGCGTTTTTCAAAAAAACGCCTCTTTTTACGAAAAAAACTTCCAGAAAAATCGTGACAAATGTGTCGTATTATGTTATATTATAATATTGTATAAACTATTTAAGGAGATGTTCTCTTGTTTTTCCAAAAAGACATTGAAACCATGCCCCGCAAAGACATCGAGGCATTACAGCTTGAACGCTTGCGTCGTATCGTGGACTATTGCTACAACAATGTCCCGTTTTATAACAAGAAATTGTCCGAAGCGGGCATAACGGGCGATAAAATCAAATGTTTGTCGGATATCCAATACATTCCGTTCACCAACAAATCCGACATTCGCGACAATTATCCTTTCGGGCTTTTTGCGGTACCGCAAAAAAAGATCGTGCGTATCCACGCAAGCTCCGGCACAACCGGCAAGCCGACTGTTGTTGGATATACCCGTCAGGATATCGACACATGGAGCGATTGTGTTGCGCGTTTGTGCACAGCGGTCGGCGTTACCGACGAGGACACCGCGCAAATCTCCTTTGGTTACGGCTTATTTACAGGCGCGCTCGGTCTGCACTACGGTCTTGAAAAAATCGGCTGTGCGGTCATCCCCGTTTCCAGCGGCAACACCAAGAAGCAAGCCATGCTGCTCAAAGATTTCGGCGCTTCCGTGTTGGTGAGCACCCCTTCGTATGCCATGTATATGAGCGAAGTCGCTCATGAAATGGGAATCACAAATGAGGATATCAAACTGCGCATCGGTTTATTCGGATCGGAAGGCTGCACAAACGAGTTGCGTGATCTGATCGAAAAGGGTTTCGGTTTGTTCTCTACCGATAACTACGGTATGAGTGAACTTATGGGTCCCGGTGTTTCGGGTGAATGTCATTTACGCGATGGTTTGCATTTTGCCGAGGATCATTTCCTCCCCGAAATCATCAATCCCGAAACAGGCATTCCTGTGGATCGCGGCGAAAACGGCGAACTGGTTATCACCACCCTCACTAAAGAAGGTATCCCGCTGCTGCGTTATCGTACTAAGGATATCACCCGCATCAACTACGAGCCGTGCGCATGCGGTCGCACTCACGCGCGTATGGAAAAGGTCAAGGGTCGCTCGGACGATATGCTTAAGATCCGCGGCGTTAACGTGTTCCCCTCGCAAATCGAAAGCGTGCTGGCGAACATCGAAGGCATCTCGCCGCACTATCAGCTGGTGCTCACCCGTCGTAATTACACCGATTATCTGGAAGTTAAAATTGAGCTCGTGGACGCTTCGTTGCTCGAGAATTTCCAAGGTCTGGATGCATTGCGTCATTCTGCGGTTGATCAACTCCGCAGTGTTCTCGGCATTGATGCCAAGGTAACTTTGGTATCCCCGAAATCGCTCGAACGATATGAAGGTAAAGCGAAGCGCATCGTCGATCTTCGCGACCAGGAGGTACGATAATTATGAAAAAAAGCTTAATGTTAGGAAACCAAGCCATTGCGCGCGGTTTGTACGAAGCGGGCTGCTGCGTTGCTTCGAGCTACCCCGGCACACCCAGCACTGAGATCACCGAATTTGCCGCGACATATGACGATATCGCCTGCGAATGGGCGCCCAATGAAAAAGTGGCAATGGAAGC
>JAZURB010000065.1:0-3683 GCA_045605945.1 Acutalibacteraceae bacterium | reverse complement strand
GGCGGACAGCGTGGCGCTGTGGCTCAGCGAGTGGTATGCTTGGGATGTTGCGGCGAATGCTCCTGTGAAAAAGCTTATCAATGTGGTTAACACTATCGACGGCTACTATTTGACCGTTCCCGAGGAATGGGTGGATCGTATCACCGTGCGCTATGTGGAAAGCCAGCGCTCTCTAACCGTGCTCGAGGTTGCCGACGGTGTTGTCGGTGACGAGTTGTTGCGTATCGTGGCAATGAAGGAAGGCGAGGATAATCCGTTCGGTGATGAAGGATATCTTTTCCTCGATTCCGATCAAAACACGCGCTATGAACTGCGTTATACCAAGGAAACAGACTTTGAGCTGTCCATGGAAACAATCAGTGAATTATTTGTCCTGTGTGATTTTGAATAATACAGCAAGAAAAGAAAGGCGGGAATACGAATGAAACGAATTTTGGTCTGTGAGGATGAGGTTTCCATCCGCGAATTTGTGGTGATCAATTTGAGACGATCGGGCTATGAGGTGATCGAAGCCGGCTCCGGTGAGGAGGCTCTTGAGCGCTATGATTGCGCAGAAGATAAGCCCGATATTGCGCTTTTGGATATTATGCTGCCGGGGATGGACGGCTTTGCCGTGTGCCGCGGTCTGCGCGAGCGCAGCGATTCGATGGGTATTATCATGCTTACTGCGCGTACGCAGGAAATGGAAAAGGTCGGCGGTCTGATGATGGGTGCGGACGATTATGTCACCAAGCCCTTCAGTCCGTCTGAGCTTGTTGCGCGCGTGGATGCGCTCTATCGCCGCGTGGATGCGGCGCGCCAACGCCACGAAGTGCAATATCTTGAAGAAATTCGACAGGGCGATTTTGTGCTGAATCTGCGCAATCGCAGCCTGCTGCGTGACGGTCGTCCCGTGGAGCTGACCCAGCTCGAATTCCAAATTATCGAGTATTTCTTTACCAATCCCGGTAAACCTTTAAGCCGTACGGATATTTTGCATCGTGTGTGGGGCGAGGATTATTTCGGCGAGGAGAAGATTGTCGATGTCAACATTCGTCGTCTGCGCATGAAAATCGAAACCAATCCGTCGAGCCCCGAACATATCATGACCGTGTGGGGTCTCGGCTATAAGTGGAACGCCTAAAATTCAGCATGTAATACCGCTTTTGAAAGGAGGGGAACGCCATGAAAAAAGGCATCACACGCCGTTGGTTGCTCAACGGCTTCGGCGTGATTGTGTTGCTGCTTGTCGTGCTGGAAATTGCGGGTGCCTTGGTGCTGCGCGGGTATTGCTACCAAAGCGTAGAAACGATCCTCTCCGATTTTTCCGAATCGAACGGGCAGCTCTTCTCGCAATACACATCGGATGCAACGTTTGATTTTGAATCCACTGCGCGCGATTTTGCGGAAAGCTTTGCCGAAAAAGAGCGCTTTGAACTGCAAATCGTCAATGAGGACGGTTTGGTATTCCTGTCGTCGACCGGCTTTGTTCCGTCCTCGTCCGATGCGCCTGAGTATGCGCAAGCGCTTCTCGAGGAAGATTTTACCGCTATGTGGCACGGCACCTCCGCCACAGGCGAAAACATTATGGCGGTCAGCACCGTGGTGATGGATGCCGATGGTCAAGTTTACGGTGCGGTGCGTTATGTGACTTCGCTGTCGCTTGTTGATCGCCAGATCATGACCTGGGTTGCCGTGATGATTATGGCAGGCATTGTGCTGATCTTGTTTGTGATGCTTTCGAGTTCCTATTTTGTCAGTTCGATCGTCAGCCCTTTGAAGGAAATCGGTGAAACGGCGCACACGATCGCTATGGGCGATTATAATGCGCGTATCGAGAAAAAGTACGACGATGAGATCGGCGATCTTGCCGATACGATCAATTATATGGCGGGTGAAATCGCGCGCGGCGAGCGGATGAAGAATGAATTTATCAGCTCTGTATCGCACGAACTGCGCACTCCCTTGACCGCGATCACAGGTTGGAGCGAAACCATGCGCGAAAGCGGCGGTAACGATCCTGTGATTATCAATAAAGGTCTTGAGGTTATTGCGCATGAAGCGACCCGCTTGTCGGGCATCGTGGAAGAGCTGCTCGATTTCTCGCGTCTGCAAAGCGGCAGCTTCGAACTGAAAGCGGTGCAAATGGATGTGCTCGCCGAGTTGGAAGAAACCGTTTTGCTGTTCCGCGAACGCGCTGCCCGCGAAGGCGTGAGCGTGGATTACATTGAATGCATCAATCTCCCGCCGATCATGGGCGATGCCGACCGCTTAAAGCAAGTGTTCGTCAATGTCATGGATAACGCGATCAAGTATTGCAACCCGGGCGGCGTGGTGCATGTAGAAGCCCGCCTTATCGGATCTATTATTAAAATTATCATCAGTGACAACGGTGTCGGCATCTCGTCCGATGCGTTACCGCATGTCAAAGAGCGTTTCTTCCGCGCCAATCCGACGCGACCCGGCTCGGGCATCGGTCTGGCGCTGGCGGATGAGATCGTGCAGCGTCACGGCGGCACCTTGGATATCCGCAGCGAAGAAGGCATCGGCACGACGGTGACGATCCGTCTGCCTGTCCCGAAAACCACACCTGTTACCACCTTGATCGACACGAAAGGACAATCAACTTTATGAGTAATTGCAATAAAAAAACCTCCATCGGCGGTCAAGCGCTGATCGAAGGCGTTATGATGCGCGGCCCGAAAAAAACGGCGATGGCGGTGCGTCATACCAGCGGTGAGATCCGCACCGACGAGTGGGAGAACGCCGCGAAAAAATCGGTGTTTTTCCGTATTCCTTTGCTGCGCGGTATTTTCAATTTTGTGGATTCCATGATCATCGGCTATAAATCGCTGATGAAATCCGCTGAAATGAGCGGCATGGAAGAGATCGAAGCGGAAAGCGACGATCAAGAAGCCATCGAAAAAGCCGAAAAAGACAATGCGCTGCTTCAAAAATTGATGCCCGTTGTCATGGTGGTCAGCATGGTTCTCGGCGTGGCGCTGGCGTTGTTCCTCTTTATGTGGCTGCCTACGAAGGTGTACGATCTGGTGGCACCGCTTTGTGGCTTGCCGACCGATAAAGCGATTCTCGATGCACATTTCGGCTATAATTTTCTGAAAGCATTGATCACGGGTGTGCTTAAGATTCTTATCTTTTTGGTATATATGATCGCTGTGTCCCAAATGAAGGATATCAAGCGTGTGTTCCGTTATCACGGCGCCGAGCATAAGACGATTTTCTGCTATGAGCACGGCAACGAGCTCACCGTCGAAAATGTGCGCAAGGAAAGCCGTTTCCATCCGCGCTGCGGCACTTCGTTTATGATTTTGATGATGTTTGTCGGCGTGGCGATTTCCATGTTCATCCCGTCAACGCTCGATGCATGGCTGTATTCGCTTATCAAGGTCATCACCCTGCCGCTTGTCATGGGCATTGGCTATGAACTCTTAAAGCTGGCGGGACGCCACGATAATTGGTTTACCCGTTTCATCTCTGCGCCCGGCAAATGGATGCAACGCATCACGACCGCCGAGCCCGATGATGCGATGATCGAATGCGCGATCACAGCGTTCGTCGCGGTCATTCCCGAGGAAGAAAACAGCGATAATTGGTGATATCATGACGGTTTCAGCTTTGTTTCAATCGATAACCGAACAACTGCAAAAGGCGGGGTGCGACAGCCCCGCCTTTGATGCGTGTTG
>JAZURB010000064.1:0-5384 GCA_045605945.1 Acutalibacteraceae bacterium | reverse complement strand
ATACGGCGTTGCCGTATGATATACTTGCCTGCGGCAAGCATGATATAATATCCGTTCCTCCATATGCCGAAGGCATATATCATCGCACGAAGTGCGATATCATACCGAAGGTATATCACCCGTTCCGTCAGGAACGGATATCATTGAAAAAAGTCACCTTTGTCGGTAGACAAAAGTGACTTTTTTCGTGGCCCGCCCGGAGGGATTCGAACCCCCGGCCTTTGGAATCGGAATCCACTGCGATATCCAGCTTCGCCACGGGCGGAAATGTAATATAGCTATTATAGCGTTATACCCGCGTTTTTGCAAGAGATAATTTGGATTATTTTGCAGATTTATCGTCATGGGATAGGTTGACTTTTGCAAATAATATGGTAAAATAAAAGTAATTATTTGTACTTATATTTTCCGGTCGATTTGTCCCGAAGGAGATTCTTTCAATGAGCGAAAATTTGAATGAAAAAGAGTATTTGGAAATTGATATATTGCAGCTTTTGCGTGCCTTATGGAAGCGTGCATGGGTAATTTTATTTACTATGTTGATTCTTGGCGGTGGAATGTTTTGGTATTCGTCTTGTGTGATTCCGCCGAAATTTACGGCGAGTGCCATGCTGTATGTAAACAACTCGTCGATCTCTGTCGGCGGTGCGTCAATCAGCATTTCCAATCAAGATTTAACAGCGGCGCAAAGCTTGGTTAACACCTATGTTGTCATTCTTAACAGTCGTAATGTACTTGAGGATGTGATTGCGGATACAGGTGTTGCGTATAGCTATGAAGATGTTAAAGACATGATTTCTGCAGCTCCCGTGGATTCTACGGAGGTGTTTGAGATTCGTGTTCGTTCGACCGATCCGCAAGAGGCGGAACTCATTGCCAACAGTATTTGTCGCCTGCTTCCTGAGAAGGTGGAGGATATTGTCGACGGCAGTTCGGTACGCATTGTGGATTATGCAGTGATTCCTTCCGTGAAGAGTGCGCCAAGCGTTACGAAGTTTACCGCATCGGGTATGCTGATCGGTTTGCTCGGCAGTGCGCTTGTAATCGTTGTTTTGGAACTGTTTGATCAATACATCCGTTCGGAGGATTATCTGTTGCAAACCTACGCGGATGTTCCTGTTTTGGCAGTTATCCCCGATTTGGACAATGCGCATTCGAAAGATCAATATTATTACAGCAGTCGCAACCGTAGCAAGGAGGGGTAATGCATTATGGCGAATAAAAGACGAAACACCTCCTCTGCTCGTGCTGAGGAAAATCATTTTGGTAAAGATCTCAGCTTTGCCGCCTCGGAAGCTTACAAGCTCCTTCGTACCAACCTTATGTTTTTAACTCCCGGTGAGAAGGGACATGTTGTCGGCGTTACCAGTTCTGTCAGTGGTGAAGGAAAGAGTACCACTTCGATCAATCTTGCGTATGCTCTGGCAGAATCCGGCCGTCGTGTGGTGCTTGTGGAGTGTGATATGCGCCGCCCGACCATTGCGCGCCGTTTGCAGTTTAAATCGTCACCCGGTCTTTCGAATTTGATTGTCGGCCTGTCGGCGCCGAATGAAGTGTTGCGCCCCTCGGGAATTCATGATAAATTGTTTATTCTTCCCGCGGGCGATATCCCGCCGAACCCTTCGGAACTGCTCGGCTCGGAACGCATGCGTTTAACGGTGAATTCGCTTGCGGCGGATTTTGACTTTGTGTTAATTGATTTGCCGCCTGTTACAGCGGTTTCCGATACGCTTGTTGCGGCGAACTTCGTTGACGGTATGATTGTAATTGTGCGCCAAGATGTTTGCACACGCCACGCCCTTCGCGATACTATGCGTCAACTGCGTGTTGTGCGCAATAAGATCCTTGGCTTTGTTTTCACCTGCGCCTATTCCGAAAATAACAAATACTACAAAAGGCGCTATTATAAGCGCGGTTATGGTTATGATTACGACTATGGATACGGTGAGTATCGTTCGTATAAAAACCCCGATAAAAAATCGGATTCGGCAAATTAACAGCAACAGAAGAGGATAGCTTGATGAAAAAGCGTGTGTGGATCGCTTGCGGTGCATTGCTGTGTGTAGCGTCGATCGTTACGGCGATATTTCTTCCGAAATGGATAGCGCCGACTTCAACGCAAACGGGAGAATTCGGGCCGCCTGCCGATGCTTTGACGACAACAACGACAGCGGATTCGTCGGTTGCTGCGCAGGAGGAAAGCTCTTATGTCAGCCCTGTGGATTTTGCTTCGTTGCAAGAGCTGAATGACGATGTATATGCTTGGATATCCATTCCGGGCACATCGGTGAATTATCCTGTTTTGCAACATAAAGACGATGACGGATTTTATGTGGATCATGACAGCGATAAAAACCCCAATGCCAACGGCGCAATTTTTTCCGAGCGGATGTATAATGCATTGGATTTCTCCGACAATATCACGGTTCTATACGGGCATAATATGAAGTCGGGTGCGATGTTCGGCGAATTGCAATCTGTTTATTGGGATGAAGAGTTTTTGCGACAGAATGATCGTATTATTATTTATTTGCCCGATCGCGAAATGCATTTTGAAATTTTTGCTGCTTTGCCGTATAGTCGTATGCATTTACTGCATTATTATCCTGCTCAAAAGCAGAAAGCGTTTGATCGATTTATTGACGATATCTATTCGGCGCGAGAACTCAGTGCTGTAACGCTGGATGATCGTCGTCCTGAGTTCGGAGATCAAGTGATCGTACTTTCGACTTGTTTATCCGGCAACAATGCGTATCGTTATTTAGTGATGGGCGTTTGCCGATCGACAACATAAACATGTATATTTTAGGGAAGGATGGTTCCTATGAAAAAGATTATGGTAGTATTGACGGCGGTGGTGCTTGTGGCTTCGCTTTGCGTGCCCGTGTTCGCTGCTAAGGGTGATTTTGTTCCCAGTGTTGAGATGAAACCCGGCCCTGTCATCGTTGATCAAGAGGTTGACGGTGTTCCCGGTGTCGCGGTTATTATCACACAGGACGGTAAAGAGATTATCGTTCCTGAGGGCGCACTGATCATTACCCCGTTTTCTAAGAAGGCGGACGCATCCGATAAAACTCGTAAAGAGCTTGAGGATGCTTTCGATAAGATTGCTAACGCCGCTACTCTCGAGGATTTGCTTGATGGCTTGCAAGATATTCTTGACAGCATCGCCAACGGCACGGATGTTGCGGATTTGGTTGTGACCGATCTTTTCCATGTTGATTTGACCGGTGATTATGCAGATTACATGAAAGACGGTGCAAAACTCCGCATCAAGCTGAAGTCGGATGACGATCTCATTGCGTTACTGCAGCAAAACGGTGATGCATGGAAAGCGATCTACGGCGATCTGTTTGTGGATAACGGTGACGGCACCTATACGCTTACTATCGATAAACTCGGCGTATATGCTATGCTGCGTGACGCGGTAGGTGCTTCGGTCGATTACGATGATCCCGCGCAATCTTCACCGCAAACCGGTGACATGCTGTGGGTTCTCATGACGATCCCTGCGGCGCTTGCTATCGGTGGTGTGTTCTGCTTGGTGATGTCCAAGAAACAAAAAGCGTAAGAGAGAGCTTATGAAGATACCGTTTCATTTTTCCAAACGATATACAGTGGTTGTTGTATCCACTGTTTTGGTCATTTGTGTTATCGCAACGGCTTTGGTCGGTATTCATGTTTGGGAATCCCGAAACACAAAAGAGCCTGCCGTGTCCGTTGACGGTAATGATCAAGGCTTATCCGAAGTTATTGTTGACGGGCAGCGCTATCAACGCAACGCTCAGGTTGAAAGCGTTTTGCTCCTTGGTATTGATAAATTTGAGGACGATACCTGGGGATCGCACATCAATAATCAACAAGCCGATGTGATCGTGCTTGCAATATTTGACCATGAATCTCAGGCGTATTCGCTGTGGCAGCTTAATCGCGATACCATGGCTAAAATTAAAACGCTTGGTGTTACCGGTGAAAACGGTGGCGTTGTTACTGCGCAGTTGGCGCTTGCACATGCATACGGAACAGGAAAAAATGACAGCGCTCGCAATGTACTTCATGCGGTTTCCGATCTGCTTTACGGCGTTGAAATCGAGCATTTCATGTCATTGAAAATGGACGCTGTTCCTATTCTTAATGATGCGGTCGGCGGCGTTGAAGTCGAGCTGCTTGAAGATTTTTCTTATCTTGATTCGTCGTATACCAAAGGCGCGGTCGTTACACTTCAAGGAGACGAGTCGCTGTCGTATATTCGCGCGCGCGATACTATGGAAGATTCGACCAACATCGCGCGCATGGAGCGCCAACGCCAATATATTTCGGCTTGGTCGGATGCGTATTCTGTTGCATGCGAAAATGATGATGAAGTCATCCAATCCATGATGGCGGATGCTGCTGAATATATGATAACCGATATGTCGCTTGCTGATCTTGAGAAACTCGGCGGGTGGGTTGATTCTTATGACTTTAACGGAATTATCACCACGAAGGGCGAATCCATTGTCGGCGAGGAACACATGGAGTTTTATGTTGATGAAGCGGTTATGCAACGACAGGTTTTATCGTTGTTTTACCGTCCTGTTGAATAAAATTAAAGTCGTTGCAACGCAAGTGTTGCAACGACTTTTTTATATTTTAGTAGGGCAGATTTCGCCAAGCGGGCAACTACTGCATTGCGGAGATCTTGCAGTGCATGTATCACGTCCGAAACGCACAATGCGATGGCAAAATGCACCGCTTTCGTCGGGCGGAAGCAAGGCGCGCAACTGCATTTCGACCTTTTTCGGATCCGTGCTGTCGCAAAGCTGTAAGCGGTTGGATATGCGAATGCAATGCGTGTCCGCGACCACTACGCCGGGTACACCGAAAACATCACCGCATACCAAATTTGCGGTTTTTCGTCCTACACCGGGCAATTTTGTGAGTTCCTCGATTGTTTGCGGAATTTCGCCGTTATAGTGCTCTTCCAGCATGATAGCCATGGCTTTGAGGTCGCGCGCTTTGGTTTTATACAGTCCGCAGGAATGAATGATTTGTTCAATATCCGCAATATCGGCTGTTGCCATTGATTTCGAGTCGGGGAATGCTGCGAATAATGCCGGCGTGATTTTGTCAACACGAGCATCGGTGCATTGTGCGGATAAGCGAACGGCAACAAGAAGCTCGAATGCATTTTTCGCCTCCAAAGTACAAGTGGCGTCGGGGTAAATATTTCGCAGAATATCGACGGCGCTTAATGCGCGTTTTTGCTTGGCATTTAATCGCGGCATTATGTCACTCCTTTTGAAAAAATACTATAGTGTGAGTGTACCAGAATAACGATGTGTTGTCAAACCTTTCTTGACATATATTGAAATGCTTTGTATAATAAATATATAATTATAAAG
>JAZURB010000063.1:0-5142 GCA_045605945.1 Acutalibacteraceae bacterium | reverse complement strand
GGTGAACGCCGTGCTCGCGGAACTTGGTTATGCCGCCGAGAAGGATGGCACCTTGTGGCTTCGCCGCCGCATATCCGCGGAAAATAAAAGCCTGTGTTTTATCGGCTCCGAGCCGTGCACCGCTGCAACCATGCGTCGCATCGGACGACTGCTTGTCAATATCCACGGACAGCATGAAAACCAAGCGTTATTGGCGGTCGAACGCCATGTGGATTATTTGGATGTCCTGGGCGGACTTGCCGATGTGCACGCGACATATGAAGCGTGCTATCGTCGCTATTGCGCAACGCACCGTCGCTTGCGTGGACTTTGCACCAACGAAGACGAGAAAGAACGCCGCATGGAAATGTTGCGTTTTCAAGTTGCTGAAATCGACGAAGCTGCGCTGCAAAGCGGGGAAGAGGAACAGCTTGCCGCTACGCGTGAACGCCTGCGTCACGCCGATAAGCTGCAGCGTTTGCTTTCGCTCGCTGTTAGCGTAATGGATGGCGATGAGGACATGCTCGGCGCGGTCGCCGCGCTTGAGCAAACCGCAGGCACACTCAAAGAAGCAGGACGATTGATGCCCGAATCGCAGGCGCTTGCCGAGCGCCTCCTTAATGTGTTGCCCGAACTGCAGGACATTGCCGCAACGGCTGCCGATCTTGCCGATGCCCCGGGCTGTGATCCCGCTATGCTCGATACCGTGGAGGATCGACTGGCGCTGATTGGACGCCTGTGCGATAAATACGGCGGCACGGTGGATGCGGTTCTCGGTTTTGCCGAAAAGGCACGCGAGGAACTGGCAAGCTATGAACATGCCGATGAAGAAATCGCGCAGCTCACCGTGCAGCTTGAAACCGAAAAAGAAGAACTGGTTACCGCTGCGGCAACGCTGACGGATGCGCGCAAGCGTGCTGCCTCGATCTTTGAACGCGAAGTGGGCGAGCAGCTGCGCTTTTTGGATATGCCGCGTGTCACGCTCGCGGTATCCATCGAGCCTCAAGCCATGACTGCGAGCGGTGCCGATAAGGTGGAGTTTTTATTATCGGCAAACCCCGGTGAACCGCCGCGTCCGCTTGCGAAAATTGCTTCAGGCGGCGAGCTGTCGCGTGTTATGTTGGCGCTCAAATCGGTCATGGCGTCGGCGGATGATATCGAAACGCTGATTTTTGATGAGATCGACAGCGGCATCAGCGGCCATGCCGCCGCCAAGGTCGGTTATAAACTGCGCAGTATCGGCGCCGCGGGTGGAAAGCAGGTGCTGTGCGTTACGCATCTTGCACAGATCGCCGCATGCGCTCACAATCAGATCTTGATTGAGAAAACCGTGCGTGATGAGCGCACCTTCACGCAGGTGCGTATACTCGACGGGGAAGAGCGCGTGAATGAACTCGCGCGCATCATCGGCGGACAACCGACGCCGCTTGCTGTGCAAACCGCGCGCGAGATGCTCGAGCGCTTGCCGTCCATGGCGGACGAGCCGTTTGTATAATTAGGTATTATATAAAAATATAAGCATCGACTGCTTGCGGTCGATGCTTTTTTTGCGCGATGTTTGTGGATTTTGAAAAAAGAACGCCGACTGTTATTTGCTACTTTGCACAAAACCCTTCAAAATCTTTTGAAAACCCCTGTTGACTTTTGCCTATGAATGCGATATGATAGAGAGGGTTATGATAGATTTAGTGTGGCAAGGTGTTTCGTTGTCGATAAATCTCTCATATCAGTGTTGTATTTCAGGAGGCGAAGGGAATGCAAAACATCGGTAGACGCGCTGTAGTATGGACGGCCATGATCGCGCTTGTGATCTCGATGTTGGCGACTTGCGGCATCACGATGCCTGCGTCGGCAGCAACCGTTCTTTTCAGCGAAAATTTCAATTCCACAAGTAACGGTTCGTTACCTGCAAACTGGACGATTTCGAGCGATTCCGGTTATAAAACGGTGTCGGTCGAGAACGGCGCTCTGATCGTCAACGGACGCGGCAGCGATGCGCAAACGCGCGTTGTGTATCTCGGCTCGGAATTGAAAGACAAAGGTGACTACACCTTTGAGGCGGATTATACGATTCTCGAGGCTGACTATGCTCTGGAATCCAGCACGCGCTATTCCAGCATGATTTATCGTGCGAGTGCAGATATCTATCCGTATTATTATTGCACCACCCGCACAAAACCCTCGCAAAATAATGAGTTGTCGATTCGTCGTACCAGCACTTCTTCGAGTTACAAACAGCTCGCATTGACGGCGTGCCCGTTCCAATTTGTGCTTAACCAGACGTATCATCTGAAGGTCATCTGCCGCGGTACCAATGTGCAGTTCTTTATTAACGATACCAAGGTGTTTGATTATTCGCTTTCGACAACCAATACTTCCGATTATACCTACCTGACGAAGGGCACCATCGGTTTTACCACGTCGAACATGAAGGTGCGTTTCGACAATGTGGTAGTTAGTGAAGAGGCGGCTGCTCAACCCGCTGTGTATAACACCTATCTTCCCAAGACGGATATTGTTGCCGCGCCCGGCGTGATTCATCATGTTACATCGGCTGCGGAGTATAATGAATTGATGGCGAATGCTACGAAGACTCCCGTGGCGGCACTGTATCACCTCAATAAGGACCTCAATATCACGACGCCCGACGGCGGTACGGTGATTGCTTCGCTGGCATCGGCGTTGTCGAAAACCAACAACCAAATCATTCCTGCGTTGTATATTAAGGATAATGCGACGGCGGACGCGCTGTATAACTTCAGCAAAGAAATTGTCTTGCAGGAAGCGTATATTGTTTCCGACAGCGCAACCCTCCTTAAATATGCGCGTACGAAATGCACCAATTTCTACGGTGTGCTGTATACCAAATTGACGAATGCAGCAACCGAGAAGGATCTTCAGAATTTGGTGGTTAACACCAACACCGGTTGGGGTAAGATCGTGATGGTCGATGATGACTACATCACGAAAGAGGATGTTGCTTATTTGCAAAAACGCCTTATGAGTGTCTGGGTTATCAACGATAACATGGAAACCTCGGGTGTGTATAATAACTTGAGCAAGGGCGTCAACGGTCTTGTCACCACGGATCACGGCGCGGCGATCTATGTGCTGGAAACCTTTAACACCGGCACACCGACCTTGATTCGCGAGCCGTTCCTGTATGCCCACCGCGGTTACAGTGCGCATACGCCGCAGAATACCATTCCCGCTTTCCAAGCGGCGGTTGATGCGGGTGCCGATCTCATCGAGATGGATGTGCGCAACACCAAAGACGGTCGTGTGGTGCTCTACCATGACGAATATCTCTACACGCTGACCGACTGTACCGATGAGACCAAAACGGTTGAAAATTCGACTTATGCCGAATTGATGCAATACCGTGTCGATTGCGTGTCGGGTTATAAAGAAAAAATCCCCACTCTTGAAGAGTTTTTGGATTTTATTAAAGGCACCGATGTCATCGGCATTGTCGAATTGAAAAACTGGGATGCGAATTTGACTCCTCTGGTCGCTAAGATCATCAAGGAAAAGAAGATGGAGCATCAGGTTGTCAGCATCGGCTTCTTCGGCCTTTGCTCGGAGCTTCGTCAACAGCTTCCCGGTGTCTCTTGCGGTTATCTGGATAATGCGATCAGCTCGACCGATGCCAAAGACATTTTGGCGACAGCAAAATCGCGTGTCGGTGCATCGAACATGACCTTCCATCCGCAGCTTTCCACGATCGGCGGCACAACTCTTAAGACGAATGTTGTTGCTTTTGCGGCGGCTCGCGGCTTTATGTACAACCCCTGGACTTATAATAATAAGAGTGAGTTCAACGCAGCCTATGTCGGCGGCATCCAAGGTCTTACAACCGACTATCTGGAATACGATGACGGCTATGTTCGTAAGATCGTCCAAGGCGCAAGCTACAATCTGAAAGAGGGAACAGCCACCGCTGTGCAGGCGCTCGGCTTCACCTCGCTCGGTCACGATGTCTATAACTGCGAATTCGTTCGCACGGGTGGCTCGGCGATCACCTTTAGTTACGATGCATCGACCGGCAAGACCACCGCGTCGGGCACGGGCACTGCTTATGGTTATCTGCGTTATGCGGTGAAAACAGCTACGGCAGGCAACTATTATGTTACCTCGGGCATGACGATGGTGAAGGTCGGCACGACTTCGGCGACCACCACCGCGACCGAACCGTACTATTCGACCTTGCTTCCCGGCTATGTCGGCAAATGGACGAATGTGATCAGCGGCATGAACATCAATGCGACGCGTGAGGATCGCGGCGATGTGCTGACCAATACCACGGGCGGTTATCCCGCAGTAAACCACGAGTGCGGCATCTATGCTTCTCGCAACGATTCGATCTATTATGAGATCAAAGCGGACAGCTGCCTGAGCATCGTGTTGTTCCTCAACGACGGCAGTTCTTATATGCTGCAAAAGTATATGACCGGCGTTACTTATAACGGTGACGATGTGGTTTGCAACGGTCAAACGATTCGCGGCACCGTCAAGCTGGCGGATGTTATTCCCGCTTCGGCAACAAACAACGGCGAATTTATTTTGCATACCGTTCGCGTGTTCAATGTCGGTGATGTCGGCGACGAGGTTGTTATCAAGAGACTGGATCTCGCGACAAATGTACCTTCGAGCGTTCTGCTCTACGGCGATGTCAATAACAACGGCTCTGTCCAAACCGACGATGCGCGCACCGCACTGCGTGTGGCGCTTTCCTTGGAGGGCTTCACTGCGAAGCAGTTCAAAGCTGCCGATGTTGACAAAAACGGCGTTATCAACACTGCCGATGCCCGCGATATCCTTATTGCTTCGTTAGCGTAAGGACACCAAACACAGTATATTTAGTGAGATATCACTATAAATGCATAGGAGGAAAAACCCATGAAAAACACTTTCAAAAAGCCTGCGGTTCGTTTGCTGTCCGTAGTGCTGTCCGTGGCCCTGTTGCTGTCGGCATCGGTGTTTGCGATCCCCGCTTCTGCGGAAAACCCCGTGTACTACAGTGGCCTGCAGTCTACCTACATTAACGGTGCTACCCAATACTATCGTTACATGACCGTCGGCAACGGCGACGCCGTTGTCCTGCCTTACCAAGGTTGGGCGGGCGGCTCCACCGCTACGCAGGATACCATCGCTGCAGCTGAA
>JAZURB010000062.1:0-2392 GCA_045605945.1 Acutalibacteraceae bacterium | reverse complement strand
TCGCATTAAAGCGGTTTTGCACAGATCGGAATAAAGTTCTTGGCTCCCCTTGTCAGGGGAGCTGGCACGGCGCAGCCGTGACTGAGGGGTAGTTATTCTCTCCCTCCGTCTTTCGGCTTCGCCGAAATCCACCTCCCTCATCAGAGGGAGGCAAGACACCTTTTTCGGTAGTATTGTGCAATTTACTTTAATGTGACAAGCCCGTTTTCGTTTTATCGTTATTCTCCGCGGGCGGCAGCCTTCTCCAAAAAGCGCTCCGCTTTCACGCTGACGCGCACATGCGTACCTTCGCCGATGACACCGACCTCATCATACGCCTTTACATCAAACTCAAAACGGCGACCGTCCGCTGCTTTGAGCGTTGCTTCCGCGGTCACGCGCGCACCCTCCAGCGTCGGCGCGGTGTGCGAAATCGACAGCGCGATGCCGACCGTGGTGATGCCCTCTTCCAGCACCGCACCGACCAGTGCCGCCGCAGCCTGCTCCATAAGTGCCGCCATGCGCGGTGTGCCGAGCACGGGCAGATCGCCGCTGCCGATCGCCATGGCGAGATCTTCTTCTTCGACGATAATGGTTTCGGCGTGCGTTGCGCCGATCAATGTATTCCACTCCATAGTTATTCCTCCAAACGATATTGCTCTGTGATATCCAGCAGCGGCACGCCGAGCGTGACCGTCATGCGTAAGCCTTCGGGAACATATTCCTCTTCTTCCACAGCACCTTCCTTGCGGCAACGCTCCGCGAGCGCACCTTCGGAGAACGGGAACAGCAGCGTCACCTTGCGGCGATCGGGCGGGAGTGCGTTAGCCACACCGTCGAGCAACTCGTCGATGCCCCAGCCGTGAAGCGCGCTGATATAAAAGGTATTGCCGACGGGCGGATGCGGCTTGTCATCCACCGTGTCCCATTTGTTGAGCACATTCAAAATCGGGCGTTCGCCGCAGCCAAGCTCCGCAAGCAGCCCGCGCGATACCTCCAGATGCTCGTCCGCTTCGGGCGAACCCGCATCGCACAAATTGAGGATCACATCCGCTTCCACCGCTTCCTCCAGTGTCGAGCGGAACGCTTTGACCAAATGGTGCGGCAGACGGCGCACAAAACCGACCGTGTCGATAAACAGCACCGTCTGTCCGTCGGGCAGTTTGAGCGCGCGCGCCGTGGTATCCAGTGTCGCAAACAGGCGGTTTTCCGCCAGCACGCCCGCATCGGTCAGCCGATTGAGCAACGTCGATTTACCCGCGTTTGTATAGCCGACGAGTGCCACCGTGCGCACACCGTCCTTGCGGCGACGCGCACGCAAGCCTTCGCGGTGACGCGTGACTTGCTCGAGCTGTTCCTTGAGTCCCGCGATGCGACGGCGAATATGCCGACGATCGGATTCGAGCTTGGTTTCACCCGGGCCTCTGGTACCGATGCCGCCGCCGAGGCGCGACAGCGCCGCACCTTGACCGCTCAAACGCGGCAAGCGATATTGCAGCTGCGCCAGTTCGACCTGCAAGCGGCCTTCCGACGAGCGCGCACGCCCCGCGAAAATATCCAAAATCAGCATCGTGCGATCGATCACGCGGCAGGGCAACGCGTCCTCCAGATTGCGCTGCTGCGTCGGCGACAATTCGCAATCGAAAATCACCAGCTCCGCTTCCTGCGCTTCGCACAGCTCGGCAAGCTCCAGCACGCGCCCGCTGCCGAGATAGGTAGCCTTGGTGGGCGCTTCGCGACGCTGGACAAGCACCGCTACCGTTTCGGCACCCGCCGTGTCGGCAAGCTCGCGCAGCTCGGCGAGCGCGCTGTCCATATCGTATTCCCCGCTGTCAAGCGCCGCAAGGATCGCCCGTTCGGGGCGATCGTCCTCGATAATGTTATGCAAAACCGTTGTCTCCTTATCGTGTTGGTTTACTCTTTGGCTTCATACCAGGTCGCGCCCGCATGCACATCCGCTTCCAACGGCACGGCGAGCGCCACGGCAGCTTCCATTTCTTCTTTCAGCAGGCGTTTGACCGTTTCCGCTTCATCCAGCGGCGCTTCCACCATCAATTCGTCGTGGATCTGCAAAATAAGGCGCGCCTGCAATCCTTCTTCGCGTAAGCGGCGATGTACACGGATCATTGCCAACTTGATGATATCGGCGGCGGTGCCTTGAATGGGCATGTTGCGCGCAACGCGTTCGCCGAACGAGCGCGTCATGGCGTTGCCCGCTTTCAGTTCGGGCAGCGGGCGGCGGCGACCGAACAGCGTTTTTGCATAGCCGTTCTCCTTCGCATCTTCAATCAACTGATCCATAAATGCGGCGATGCCGCTGTACAACCGTAAATAGCCGTCAATATACGATTTCGCCTCGCGATACGACACGCCGATATCCTCGGACAGCGAATGCGCCCCGATGCCGTAAACG
>JAZURB010000061.1:0-3739 GCA_045605945.1 Acutalibacteraceae bacterium | reverse complement strand
CCTTAGCGGAGAATTTGAAAAATCACTTAATTCTTGTTGAGAAGACCAGCATCGCATTTGTATGTACAAATACAGTTGGGCAGTAGCCCAAACCCACTAACAACAAAAAAGAGAAGATTCGTTTATCACGAGTCTTCTCTTTCTTTTTGTCTGTTAAGTGATATGCTGACTATCGTCAGCGTGATATTTTCTTTTGGAAATTCCTCGCCTATGGCGAGATATTTCAAAAGAAAGTGATATTAAGTCCTTTGGACTTAGTGATATTCTATTCGCCCGAAACTCGCGAAGCAAATAACACTCGGCGGAAAGCCGAATATCACTGCGTAGCAATATCACTCGCCGTAGGCGAATAGAGTTGCGTGATACTCCGCTTGGAGTATCACGCTATACCGTGTGCGCTTTTTGTTATTGTTCGGCGGCAAGACCGTTTTTCAGCGCTTCAATCGTTGAAGAAACGCCGCTGTCAAGCGCGAAATAGTTAGTGATATAGTTGGTATCATCAAGCGTCGTATAGTCGTTGGCGCTGAACCACACCGCACCTTTGATGCGGTCGACATACTCATAGCCGGGTTCGGTGCGATGCGAGAAGGCATCAAACATTTCGTTCACCCACGCCGTCTGCATGGCGACATAGCGACCTTTGGTAGTGGTTTTCCACGAGCTTGAGCCCCAATCGTATTGCTTTTCGCCGCCCGCGCCGCAAGCGAACTCCGAGATGATCCAAGGATATTCGGCGAAATACGGCGTGTTCTTCTCATACAGCGCGCTGTAACGAGCGGAGAAGGAAGTCATCGACGAGCTGTTGCCCATTTCATAGGAGGTCAGGCCGATAGCTTGCACATAATCCATATCGGGCAGATAGCACAAGTGCTCGCCCCAATTGCAATAGGGCGTAGTGTCCGCGATGGGATTGAAAATCCAGATGCAGTTGTCCACGCCTTCCTGCAGGAAGATCTCATACATGCGCTCCCAAGTAGCGGCGAAGATATCGGGATCCAGCAGCGTGACAATACCCGCATAGCTCGTCCAGTCGGTATTCATCTCGTTGTTGAGGCGGAACAGCACAGGTTTGCCGTAATTCTTGATGCTGCGCGCGACATTGCGGAAATGATCGTCGTATTCACCGCGCAGGACATCAAACATCGGCGTATAGCGATCAAGCTGGGTATTATTGCTGGTGGTAAACTGATACGACATTTGCAGCACCGGCTTGCCGTTGAAGCCGTTACCACCCGCATATTTCTCCGCCATAGTCAGCGGGAAGGTGTGAAGCGAGCTGCCCCAGCCGATATGCAAATAGGTCGGCATAATCTCGTAATCATAGTCCATCGCTGTAGACAGCTCATCATAAGCGGTTTGGATGAGCTGATCCTGGCGGTTGTACTCAGAGGAGCCGTCGCTTGCCATGCTTGCCGAGAAGAAGCCCCAATCGGTGCTGTCCTGCGTGAGCAGTTTATTATAGTACGCCTTGGTTTCGGCGTTCCAATAATCGGGGATGTCCACCGCGTAGGTGTGCTGCGTATTTTGCGCTTTGCCGACGATCTCGATCTCTTTAAACGATTTGACGATCGTGTCCATTTTCGCCGATTGATCGGTAGTGGATTTCATAACCAACAGGAAAAATTCCACATATTCGGAGTTTTTACGGACGATCGCAATATTGTAATACGGTTTTTCGATCGTGTCATCGTTTTGGATATAGAGATCGTAATTGAGCACCGTGTATCCCGACAGTTTCGAGGTCGACGATGTTGTCGCACGGGTACGGGTGATCTCGTTTGCAGCCAGGAAGCTGTCACTCGCGACAAAACGATTGACCCATTCGGTCAGATAGGTATTCCAGCTTCCCGCCGTGTTGCCGTAAGGGTTTTTGGTTTCGCGGGATACATGGAGAACCGAATCGGCATTTTCATAGGTCGAACGATATTCGCCCAGCGAATAGTCGGGGCGCATATCGGTAAAGGGAAGCGTCATAACATAGCCGTCTGCCAGATTGACAGCACGGGTAGCACGCTCGTTGGAGAACAGCTGCTTGACATCGCCGCTCGCCGGATTGACGGCATAGTCGCGGTTTCTCTTATCGTTGTAATAGTACGCCGATTTTTTAACGCTGTAACGCGAGGCAAAGCCGTTTGCCGTATCCGCATAGTCGGATTTCCAAATCAGCGAAAGATCCTCATTCACATTGATATAATCGCGTTTGCCGCTGGTGTAAGAATACAGCATCAATGCATCGGTCATAGTGGCGCCATCGCGCACATCAATGAGTGCTGCTTGCTCCTGCACGGAGTTAAGCGAGCTGCGTCCCGAAGCTGCGCTGTACAGCATCAGCGCGTCGCGGCCGGTGACCGCGCCGTCGCCGTTGACATCGCCCGTATCGTAGCCGTAGACGATCGACAGTGTTTGCTTTTTGGAGACGGCAGGGATGACATAATTGCCGTTTTCATCCGCCGTCAACGCAATGCCGTTCGCCGTCACAGTCAGTGTGCCGTTGGCGTTTTCATAGGCATCGTTCACATCGACAGTGAACGCATAATCGCGATCGGCGAGTGCTTTAAAGCTGCCCGTCGCGGGAATAACCGTATACGCGTCGGTATTACCCGTGACTTTCACCATGTAACTGTCGGGCTCTACCGCCTTCACCTGCACCTCATCAAGGAACATCTGCCACACGCCCTTGGCGGTGTGGTGACGGAACGCAAGATACACGGTCTCACCGCAGTAGGCACTGAGGTCGGCGGTCATTTCTTGGTACTGGCTGCCCGAATAATAGCGTTTATCCAAAATCAGATCGCCCGCCGTTTCGGGGGTCGGGGCGGTCAACGGCGTTTCGGAAGCGTAGATCTGAATATAATCGGAATAGCCGGTCATATACGAGGTATAGATTTGGAAGCTGAGCTGATAATCCGCCAGCGGATTATCGGGGATCTCGAGTGCGGGCATCATCATCCAATCATCGGGGGTTAAGGAAACGCCCGACGACAATGCCGAGGTGGAATACACGCAATAACCGTTTCTGTTATAGCTGTTGTAGACGTTGGTGTTCATCCCCCAACCATAACCGTCGCCATCGGCATCGTAAGTCGTCCAGCCGTTCGGCATCGTTTTCGATTTATCAAAAGATTCATAGTAGATCGTGGTGGACGCCGCTTCGGTCTCGGGCGAAAACGGCGTTGCCGCACAAACAAGCAACAAAGCCAAGCACAGAGACAGAGCCTGTTTCAGATATCGTTTCATGTCGCGATTAAATCCTTTCCTTACGGGTTAATACCGCGGCGCAGCGCTTCAATTGCGGGAAGCACGCCGTCGTCGAGTTCAAAATAGTTCATGACATATTCCTTGCCGTCCACATATGCAAAGTCGTTGCAACTAAACCAAACAGCGCCCTTAATGTTTTTGACAAACTCAAAGCCGGGTTCGGTGCGATGCGCAAAGCATTCGAACATTTCGTCGATCCAGCGCACCTGCTTGTCGAGGTGACGGCCTTTTTCGGCAAAGATCCAACGACCTTCTTCGTAATTGTAGGTCGTATCGCCGCCGGCACCCGCGCCGAACTCGGAAATGACCCACGGATAGTTGTTGAAATAGGGTTGGTTTTTCTGATACAAGCGGCGATAATGCAGCTCAAACGGCACATAGTTATCCGTTTCGTTGCCGCGCTCGTACGCCGTCAAGCCGAGGATCTGCACGCACTCGGGATTCGGAATATAGGTGTAATACTCGCCCCAGTTGGAATAGG
>JAZURB010000060.1:0-8209 GCA_045605945.1 Acutalibacteraceae bacterium | reverse complement strand
TGGGATCGATGTTGCCATAGACGAGCATGTCGGTCTCGGTCTTGAGAACCGCCACAGTCGTGGTGGTCGTCGTCGCCTTCGTCGTAGTAGTGGTAGTCGTGGTCGTGGTCGTGGTGGTCGCCACGGTGGGCAGCGTTGCCGCGGTCACATCGCAAGTCGCCTTATCGGTCAGGATCAGGTGGTTAACAACGATCGTACCTGCCGCTTGCGGCTCAATGTAGATGGAGCCGAGGTCAGCAGCGCTCATATCAAAGCCGTTCCAGTAGTAGTAGCCGTAAACACTCAGAGGCAGCGTATAGGTGCCCGGTGCAGTGGGAACATCATACTGGCCGTTGAAATCGGGATAGAAATCGCCATGCGAGGTCATCCAGCCGCCGGTGCTCTTCTCATGCAATGCAAAGATAAACGGCACATCGGAGGTGATGGACACATGGACATACTTCAGGATTTCGGGATCGTAGCGGCCGGGGCCGACGATGCCGACTTTACCCGCCGCAGAAGACTTAATAACCCAACCGCCGGAGGTCTCGGTCACGGTCACATTTTCCACTGCGTTGGGATCGATGTTGCCATAGACGAGCATGTCGGTCTCGGTCTTGAGAACCGCCACAGTCGTGGTGGTCGTCGTCGCCTTCGTCGTAGTAGTGGTAGTCGTGGTCGTGGTGGTGGTAGTAGTCGTAGTCGTAGTGGTCGTCGTGGTAGTAGTAGTCGTGGTAGTGGTAGTAGTCGTAGTGGTGGTAGTAGTCGTAGTGGTAGTAGTCGTAGTAGTAGTAGTAGTAGTAGTGGTAGTGGTCGTCGTGGTAGTGGTCGTCGTGGTAGTAGTGGTGGTCGTCGTAGTCGCCTTCGTGGTGGTGGGAGCCGACGCACTGCAGGTCGCCTTATCCGTGAGGATCATGTGATTAATGACGATCGTACCTGCCGCCTGGGGCTCGATGTAAATGGAAGCGATATCCGCCGCATTCATATCATAGCCGTTCCAGTAGTAGTAGCCCCACACGTTCAGAGGCAGCGTATAGGTGCCCGCCGCAGTGGGAACGTCATACTGACCGTTGAAATCGGGATAGAAATCGCCATGCGAGGTCATCCAACCGCCGGTGCTACCCTCATACAGTGCAAAGATAAACGGCACATCGGAGGTGATGGACAGATGGACGTACTTCAGCGTTTCGGGATCGTAACGGCCGGGGCCGACAACAGCCACTTGACCGGCGCCGGTGGACTTAACGATCCAAGAACCGTCGCCCTGCTCGGTCACAGTCGCGTTCGAAGTCGACACAATATTCTCATACACGAGCATGTTGGTCTCGTTCTTGAGAACGCCCTGCGTCGTGGTGGTGGTCGTGGTGGTGGTGGTAGTAGTCGTGGTCGTGGTCGTGGTGGTGGTCGTCTTCACCGTAGTCGTCGTGGTAGTAGTCGTGGTGGTCGCCTTGGTGGTCGTGGTGGTTGCAGCAGGCACCGTCGGTGCTGCCGTGGTCACCGTATCACCATTCGTCATGTAGAACGCGCGGAAGGTCGCCGTACCGGCGCTCGCAAAGTTCACATAGATCGAGTGGATGTTCGCCACATTGCCTTCCTTCATCGGGAAGTTGTTGTAGGTATAGATGCCGCCGAACGCACCGACACCGTTGTGGCCGCCCACAGCAAAATAGCCTTGGTTGGGGTTCTGCGCGTACCACTCGCCTTCGAGTTGACGCCAACCGTTGTAGCCTTGGTTCTGGAGATATTCATCATACAGAACCACTTCAACGTCGACATCGCTCTCGAACCAGAGCGCGATGTTCGCATACTCGTCGATATCGACATCCAGACGCGTAGCGAGCGCAAAGCTGCCCGTCGCCGTCCAAGAACCGTCCGCATTCACGGTGACGTTCTCTTGGCCCTGGACGAGATAGCCGTTGGCAGTGTTCAGGAAGTCATAGGGGTTGGCAGGGTTCGTGCCGCCCACAATGGAGACGATGCCGCCAACCTGCTTGAAATCGCGGGTCTGATAGTCGCCGGGAACGCCCGAGCTGTTGGATTCCAACAGATCAAAGCCCAGCGTCACCTTCGCAGCAGCCGCACTGTCGCCGACAATCTTAAACTTGGCGGTAAACAGCGCGCCGCCCACCTCGAGACCGGGCTCGTAGGGGGTGAGGATCTTAACCATCAGGTTGCCCTTCGGTTCTTCGTTGGCCATAATCCACCAACCGTCGCTGGTGGGAATGACATCGTTGTTGCCAACAACAGTACCGGCTTGGTACTCGAGCAACGAGGTGTCATATGTGAGCACAATATCGGCATTCGTAATATACGAATATGCGGGAACCGAAACGGACAGTTCCACGATATCGCCGACTGCACCCGAGGGGGAACTCAAAGTGAATTCCACAGGGTCGGTCGCTGCAGCAGAAACCGGCACTGCGACCACCGAGAAAACGGTGGTGAGCAGCATGGTCAATGCCATAACGACACTCAGCATTTTTTTCATACGTGCTTCCTCCTTTTGGATAGGTTGCGATAATCTGCCTATCTTGCTAATTGTAACTATACCCTATTTCAAAAATATATGCTAGTCCAAATCGAAAGTTTAGCATATTTGCGCAACAATCCAGACAATTTAGGCTCAAGAACGGTGCATTTCTTCACTTGTTAATCGGTATCGCCAAAGGATAGGTGAATTTTTTGTGAAAAATGACTATTTCTATATCAAATCTGTTATTTTCTACCATATATGGTGTTCTAGCCCCCTTTTGCTCTACATAATATATAACGCGCCCGCTCAGCGCAGATATGTTTTCGTTTTGTCTATACATACATATTATATATAAGGAGTGTTGCACCATGAAAATTCTGCCAACCGCTGCTGTGCGTCCGCGGCATCTTCTGACGATCGCTGTTGCATTGATCGCTTGCACCGCCGTATTGACAGGTGCGATGACTGTGCTGCCTGCGGGCACGGTTTCCACCGCCGCTTCGCCGCGAAAATTGCCGATCTATTGCACCGACCGCGAGGATAACCGTGTCTGCCTCACCTTCGATGCCGCTTGGGGTGACGAGGATACCCCGTTGCTCATCGACATTCTGGCGCGTTACAATGTAAAGGCGACATTTTTTGTCGTGGGCGAATGGGTGGATCGCTGCGGCGACTCGGTGAAGGCGCTCAGCGACGCGGGACATGAGGTAATGAACCACTCCGATACCCACCCGCACATGCCCGTGCTGTCCCAAGCCGAGATGATAAAAGAGTTGAACGCCTGTAACGACAAAATCGAAGCAATCACCGGTGTACACCCTACGCTGCACCGCGCACCTTACGGTGACTATTCCGATCAAAGCCTCGACGCAGTCGCCTCACTCGGTATGTACACGATTCAATGGGATGTGGACAGTCTCGACTGGAAAGACCTTTCCGCCGAAGAAATCACCGCCCGCGTGACATCGCGGGTGCAAAGCGGCAGCATTGTGTTATTCCACAACGCCGCCAAACATACGCCCGAGGCGCTTCCCGCCGTTATCGAAGCTCTCACGGCGCAGGGTTATACCTTCTGCCCCGTTTCCGAAATGATTTACACCGATCATTACACCATCAATCACGAAGGCAGGCAATGTGCGGCGTAAAAAAATGTCGCGTTAAGGATTTCCTTAACGCGACAGTGTTATTTTAGCATTATTCTTCGCCGCTGATGTCAGTCAGATCAGACTTTTCGGCGGTTTCGGGCTGCGCTTCGGGCTGTGCCGTCGTTTCGGCGGGAGCTGCCGCCTTTTTGCGCTTCGTCACCACGGTGAGCACCACAACGATCGCCGCAGCGACCGCCACAACGATGCCAACCACCACATAGGTGGGATCCACGGCTTTGGTTTCCCCGCTCACGGTCACAACACCTGTGTAGGTGTCAAACGGGAGTTCCACTTCACCGGCGATCAACACGGTCTCGTCTTTCATAGCAAAACGATATTCGCCGCCTTTTGCCGTACTTTTCACATTGAAAGTCAGCGTTGCGACGATGCCGCTGCCGCTGACACCCTCGGTGTCACTTGCTGTCAGCGTGACGGTGCCGTTCTTAGCCTCCACAGCATTGACCATGTTCATTTCCTTAGCAAACCCTTCGGTGGTGAAGCCCGCAAACTCGAACGCTTCGGTATCAAACGACACATCGACGATCATCATGGTGAGATTTTCCACCGCCGACATGGACATGGTCAGCGTCGCCGTTCCCGACGGATCGGCAGCAACCTCATCCAGCATCACGGCGACGGTTTGGTATTTCACCGCTTCACCGTTGGGCTGCGTGACCACCTCACCGCGCACATCCACCGCCGTCTGCTCCGTAAGCGCTACGGTCTGACCGTCAGCGAGCGTCGGCACAACAGGAGCCTCCGTGGCAGCTGTGGTGGCATTCGTCTGCGCGGGAGCGTCCGCCGATGTGGGGGTGGCAGTCGCCGCGGCAGCGGGAAGGGATGTCGTTGTTGCGACAGGTGCTTCGCCGCCGCCCGCCTTCACATTCACGCCGCCGTCCTTGAGCGTATACTCAAGCGCCGTGATGGATGTATCCGCCGTAAGCAATTCGGGCGCCCAATCGGGGGCAAAGCCGATCGTCGATAAGCCCGCAGGTGCGTTTGCCTTCACTTTGAAGGTGACAAGCAAAATATCGCCGCTGCCCGCAACGCCGCCCAGCGACATGCCCGTCACGGCAACTTGGTTCGGCTTGCCGATCGGCGTGGGATTGGCATCGCACATATCCATATCCAGCATAATGCCGCTCGCCTTGGCATCCACGCACTCAAGCACGGCCGTATCGTAATACAAATATGCCGAAATCGCGCCGATGCCGCTCACCTGCGTGATCGACAACGGCACCGTCACCGTTTGACCGGGAGCCGCGTCCACCGTACCGATCGCGAAGGTGGCAATCGGGGCTGCAAGTGTCGGGCAAGCGAGCGCCGCCAGTAAACATACCGCCAGCAACACGGCGGTGAATTTTTTACATTTCATAATCCTATATCCTCCCTAATATCCTTGAGGTGCTCTCATTATACCAAGTCTTTTGCAAAAAATCCAGACTTTTTAAGAAAAACCCTTGACATCCGCGCAAACTTCCTATATAATTAGCGACTGTAAAGTTTTTCACTTTTACAGACAAGGAGGTTCTGCTTGTGGCGAAAAACATGGATATTCCGCTGCTGTTCGATTTCTACGGCGAAATGCTGACCGAAAAGCAACGGGGCATGATTGATTTGTACTATCAGCAGGATCTTTCGCTGTCCGAGATCGCCGAAATCGTCGGCATCTCCCGCCAAGGCGTGCGCGACTCGGTCAAGCGCGCGGAGGCACAGTTGTTCGAAATGGAAGCGCAGCTCGGCATGGCAAAGCGTCTGAAGGATATCGACTGTGCGCTCTGTGCCATTATCGAGGCCGCTTCGTCCCTGCGGGAGGAAAACCTCCGCTTCGGCGGCCCCGCATCTATCAACGAGCAAGCTACCCGCATCGTCGCTTTGGCGAATGCGCTGAGCGAACGATAAAAGGAGGAGATCCGATTGGCGTTTGAAGGGCTGTCCGAAAAACTGTCCGCCGCTTTTAAGAAACTGCGTTCCAAAGGCAAGCTTTCCGAAAACGATGTTAAGGAAGCTATGCGCGAGGTTCGCCTCGCTCTGCTGGAAGCCGATGTCAACTATAAGGTCGCCAAGGATTTCACCGCCACCGTCACCGCGCGCGCTGTCGGTCAAGAGGTTATGGAAAGCCTCACTCCCGCGCAAATGGTCATCAAAATCGTCAACGAAGAACTTGTGGCGCTCATGGGCGGCGAGGCCGCTCCTCTCGCCCACCAAAGCAAACCGCCCACGGTCATCATGATGTGCGGTCTGCAAGGCTCGGGTAAAACGACCCACTCGGCAAAGCTCGGTCGTTTCTTGAAATCCAAAGGTCACCGCCCCTTGCTGGTCGCGTGCGATGTGTACCGTCCCGCCGCTATCACCCAGTTGCAGGTGGTTGGCGAGCAAGTGGGTGTGCCTGTTTTCGAAATGGGTACCATCGATCCCGTGGCCATCGCGAACGCGGCTATCAAGCATGCGCGCGACCACGGCAACGATTATGTGATCCTCGATACCGCCGGTCGTCTGCATATCGACGAAGAGCTGATGAACGAGCTTAAGCGCGTGAAAGCAGCGGTTGAGCCGCCCGAGATCCTGTTCGTCATCGACGCGATGATCGGTCAGGACGCGGTGCGCGTTGCCAAAGAGTTCCACGAAGCGCTCGGCATCACGGGCGTGATCCTGACGAAGCTCGACGGCGATACCCGCGGCGGTGCAGCGCTCTCTGTCCGCGAAGTGACGGGACAACCGATCAAATTTATCGGTACGGGCGAAAAACTCGATAACCTCGAGGTATTCCATCCCGAGCGCATGGCGTCCCGCATCCTCGGTATGGGCGATGTGATGTCGCTCATCGAAAAAGCGGAACAACAAATCAGCGAAAAGGAAGCGGAAGCGCTCGCGAAAAAGCTGCGCGAAAACTCCTTTGATATGAATGACATGCTCGACCAGTTCCGCCAGATCAAAAAGATGGGCGATATCAAGGGCATGCTCGGCATGATCCCCGGCATGGGACAAAAACTCAAGGATGTCGAGATCGACGAGCGTCAGTTTGATCGCATTGAAGCGATCATCCTCTCGATGACCAAGGCGGAACGCGAAAAGCCCTCGATCATCAATCCCTCCCGCAAACGCCGCATCGCCGCAGGCAGCGGCATGAAGGTGGAGGATGTCAACCGTCTGCTCAAGCAATATGAGCAGATGTGCCAGATGATGAAGCAGCTCGGCGGTGGCGGCAAAGCCACCAAAGGCAAAAAGGGCAAACGCCGCGGCATGATGCTTCCCGGTTTGGGCGGCCCCGGTTTCCCCGGCGGCATGGGCGGTTTCCCGATGGGTTGATCCCACACAAAATTTGTATTTAAGCCTGCAATCGGGTTTAAAGATATTTCGTTTCGGCATTTTAATTTTATGGAGGTCATTACTATGGCAGTCAAAATCCGTCTGCGCCGCATGGGCGCAAAGAAAGCTCCGTTTTATCGTATCGTTGTGGCCGATTCCCGCTATCCCCGCGATGGCCGCTTCATCGATGAAGTCGGTTACTACAACCCCCTGACCGATCCGATCGACCTGAAGGTTGACACCGAGAAAGTCCAGAAATGGATCAGCAACGGCGCGCAACCCACCGACACGGTGAAGTCTCTGCTGAAGAAGGCAGGCATCTAATTTTTAGATGCTTAGGAAAGAAAGGAAGTACCACACTATGAAAGACCTGCTGAAAGTCATTGCGCAAGGTTTGGTCGAGAACCCGGACGCTGTCTCTGTCGATCAAGACGAGCCGGCTGAGGACGGCACCATCGTTCTTCACTTGCACGTGGCCGAAGACGACATGGGTCGCGTCATCGGTAAGCAAGGTCGTATCGCCAAGGCGATGCGTACCGTGATGCGCGCCGCTGCAACCCGTCAAGATCTTCGTGTGTCCGTCGAGATCGACTGACACGGTCCCCAGGCTCCGATGATATGTGCCATCGGATGGCAATTCCCTTATCTCAGCAACCATAAAAAGCCGCAACCTTTCGGTTGCGGCTTTTTCCTTTTTATGGTGGCGTAGGGTGTGTCGCAAAAACGGACTGTTGCTTTAAAAGCAGCAGTCCGTTTTATTGTTTATTCACGCTTACCAATCTTCCTCGGTTTCGTCGCCGGGGATCGGGTCTTTCTCGGGCGTGTCATCCGTATCGGGAGCGCCCGTTGTGCGCATGATGATCGTCGCGATCTGTGCACGGGACGCGCTTTGCGTGGGCGCGAGCTTGCCGTTCGTGCCTGAGATGACACCGCCATCCACTGCCCATGCCACGGCATCCTTTGCAAAAGCGCTTACGCGCGCCGCATCGGGGAATGCCGCGAGAATGGCTGCCGTATCGGTCATCACGGGAGACTCGTTATAGCGATAAAGGATCGTGCAAACCTGCTCGCGGGTGATCGAATCGCCGACACCGAATTTGCCGCTTTTATAGCCGGTGATGATGCCGTTATCCACCGCCCATGCCACAGCGGGTGCATAATAGCTGCCGACCTTGACATCGGACAAGCCGCCGTTCGCGTTGCGATAGGATGCGAGATCCGCACCCGCCATGCGCGCGAGGATCACCACATAATCCTGACGCTGCAGGTTGTCCGCGGGACCGAATTTGCCGCTTTTATAGCC
>JAZURB010000059.1:0-3477 GCA_045605945.1 Acutalibacteraceae bacterium | reverse complement strand
GCGCGTAGTCGAATGTATCTGCCACGGCTACGCTCAGAATGACGCGGATGGGACGCAGTAGGGCACGGCTTTGCACAATCTTGTGACAACACCGTAGGGCGGCGCCTTGGTGCCGCCGCCAATAAAACCTGTGGAAACATGGTAGGGAACGGCCTCAAGTGCCGTTCCGTTTTCGCGGCGCGGGTAAAACCGCACCCTATGCACTATCCTGCAGTTTTGACTGAGGGAGATAAAACATCACCCCGGTGTGGTCCCTACGCACAAACCTGCCAATCCCGACGGCGTTTTTGATACGGCGGATGCCCGCGAAAAATTGATTCAGGTTTTATAAAAGAAAAAAGGACGGTTGTGCAGCCGTCCTTTTTTATGTAACCGCAGCCGAATCCCGCTACCAAGCCTTTCCCGCACATTTTCTTTCAAAAAATCCTTGACAAAGCGGGACAGACTATGCTAGAATATCGAATTGGTGAGCCCTGGCTCTAATTGCGCCCATTTTTAGGGAGCATAAAGAGGGAAGGGCGTGCTCAAAATTGAAGAAAGGAGAGATAAGTTTGCCTACTTTTAACCAATTGGTGCGCAAGGGTCGTGAAGATCTCGAGAAGAAAGCGAAGGCGCCTGCTCTGCTGAAGGGCTGGAACTCCAAGAAGCGTATTCCGATCGATCAGAATTCTCCCCAAAAGCGCGGTGTGTGCACGGCGGTCAAAACCTCGACCCCGAAGAAGCCGAACTCCGCTCTGCGTAAGGTTGCTCGTGTTCGCCTGTCCAACGGTATCGAAGTTACTTCGTATATCCCCGGCGAAGGCCATAACCTGCAGGAGCACAGCGTCGTGCTGATTCGCGGCGGTCGTGTTAAGGACCTCCCCGGTGTGCGTTACCACATCATTCGCGGTACTCTGGATACGCAGGGCGTTGCGAAGAGAATGCAGGCTCGTTCGAAGTACGGTGCGAAGCGCCCGAAGGCGAGCAGCAAGTAAGAAAGAGATATTTCTTTAGCGGCTGTGATTCAGCGGCAATTCGAATATATATTGTGAAATGTATAACGGAATGCTTCTGTGTCGGCCAAACGAGAGTATGTCACTTTCGAGTACCTATGATATCATTTATATGAAGGAGGGAAGTAAAGTGCCGAGAAGAGGTTCTATCGCAAAACGCGATGTTTTGCCCGATCCGCTTTACAATTCCAAATTGGTCACGAGACTGATCAACAACATTATGCTCGACGGTAAGCGCGGTGTTGCCCAGAAGATCGTCTATGGTGCGTTTGACATCATCAGCGAGAAGACTGGTCGTGCGCCGCTCGAAGTGTTCGAGGAATGCATGGAAAACATTATGCCGGTGCTGGAGGTTAAAGCTCGCCGTGTTGGTGGTGCTACCTACCAAGTGCCGATCGAAGTGCGCCCCGAGCGTCGTCAAACGCTGGGTCTGCGCTGGTTGACGAACTACTCGCGTGCTCGTTCCGAGCGCACGATGAAGGAGCGTCTTGCAAACGAGATCCTGGACGCGCTCCAAGGCAACGGCGGCGCTGCCAAGAAGCGTGACGATACCCACAAGATGGCTGAAGCGAACCGTGCCTTCGCCCATTTCCGTTGGTAAGATAGGAGGAGCATTATGGCCAGACAAGTACCCCTGTCCCTTACCAGAAACATCGGCATCATGGCGCACATCGACGCGGGTAAAACCACGACGACCGAACGCATCCTGTACTACACCGGTGTTAACCACAAGATCGGTGAGACGCATGACGGCGGCGCGACCATGGACTGGATGGCGCAGGAGCAGGAGCGTGGTATTACCATCACCTCCGCTGCGACCACCTGTTTCTGGAAAGACAAGAACGGTCAGAACAACCGTATCAACATCATTGACACCCCGGGCCACGTCGACTTTACGGTCGAGGTGCAGCGCTCGCTGCGCGTGCTCGACGGCTCTGTGACGGTTCTCTGCGCCAAGGGCGGCGTTGAGCCCCAGTCCGAGACCGTGTGGCGTCAAGCGGACAACTATCAAGTTCCCCGCATGGCGTATGTCAACAAAATGGACATCATGGGCGCCGATTTCTATCGCGTCGTCAACATGATGCGTGAGCGTCTGAAATGTAACGCTGTGCCGATTCAGCTCCCCATCGGTTCCGAGGATACCTTTAAAGGCATCATCGACCTCGTGGAAATGAAGGCCGACGTCTACTATGACGATATGGGTAAGGACATGCGCGTCGAGGAAATCCCCGAAGACATGCGCGAACTTGCCGAGAAATACCACGAAGAACTCATGGAAGCCATCGCCGAGCAAGACGATGACCTTATGGAGAAATACTTCGCGGGCGAGGAAATCACCATTGACGAGATGCAAGCGGTTATCCGTAAAGCAACGATCGCCAATGCCATGGTTCCCGTGTGCTGCGGTACTTCTTACCGCAACAAGGGCGTTCAGAAGCTGCTTGACGCGATCGTCGCGTACATGCCGTCTCCGCTGGATGTTCCCGCCATCAAAGGCATCAACCCCGAGACTCAAGAAGAAGTCGAGAGCCCCTCTTCGGACGAAGCTCCGTTCGCGGCGCTGGCGTTCAAGATTGCTACCGACCCGTTCGTTGGTAAACTGTGCTTCTTCCGCGTGTATTCGGGTATTGTTAACGCCGGTGACACGGTGTACAACTCCTGCAAAGATCGTAACGAGCGCCTCGGCCGTATCGTGCAGATGCATGCGGACGAGCGTAAAGACCTCGATGTGGTTTACGCGGGCGACATCGCTGCGGCGATCGGCCTGAAGGGTACCACCACGGGTGATACGCTTTGCGACGAGAAGCATCCGGTTATCCTTGAGTCGATGGAGTTCCCCGAGCCCGTTATCCGCGTGGCTATCGAGCCCAAGACCAAGGCCGGCCAAGAGAAGATGGGCATCGCTCTGGCGAAACTCGCCGAAGAGGATCCCACCTTTAAGACCTACACCGACGAAGAGACCGGTCAAACGATCATCGCCGGTATGGGTGAGCTGCACCTCGAAATCATCGTTGACCGCCTGCTCCGTGAGTTTAAGGTGGAAGCGAATGTCGGTGCTCCTCAGGTTGCCTATAAAGAGACCATCCGCAAGAACGCGGATCTCGACCATAAGTACGCTCGTCAGTCGGGTGGTAAAGGTCAGTACGGTCATGTTAAGATCCGTGTTGAGCCCAATGAGTCCGGCAAGGGCTACGAGTTTGTCAACGCTGTCGTCGGCGGCGCGATTCCGAAGGAATACATCCCCGCTGTTGATCAAGGTATCCAGGGTGCGATGCTGTCCGGTGTTCTCGCCGGCTACAACGTGGTTGACGTGAAAGTCACCCTGTATGACGGTTCCTACCACGAGGTCGACTCCTCTGAAATGGCATTTAAGATCGCCGGTTCCATGGCGTTCAAGGAAGCCTGCCAGAAGGCCGATCCCGTCCTGCTCGAGCCCCTGATGAAGGTCAGCGTTATCGTTCCCGACGATTATCTGGGCACCGTC
>JAZURB010000058.1:0-5113 GCA_045605945.1 Acutalibacteraceae bacterium | reverse complement strand
GGACATGCCTACCGGCACCGAAAAAGCCATTATTCTCGGCAAAGCGGCGGTGGCTAAGGTGCATCTGAACACGCCCCTCACCCCCGGTGAGTCGCCCGTCACCAAGCGCGCGCTGGTCATCGGCGGCGGTATCGCGGGCATCCAAACCGCGCTGGATATCGCGGATGCGGGCTTTGAGGTCGACATCGTCGAGAAGAAACCCACCATCGGCGGTAAAATGGCGCAGCTGGATAAAACCTTCCCGACGCTTGACTGCGCGGCTTGCATCCTGACCCCGAAAATGGTGGATGTGGCGCAGCATGAGAAGATCCGCATCTTCTCCTACAGCGAGGTGTCCGAGGTCAAAGGCTTCGTCGGCAACTTCGATGTGACGATCAAGAAGAACGCGCGTTATGTGAAAGAAGACATCTGCACGGGCTGCGGCGCTTGCGTCGATAAGTGCCCGATGAAGAAAGTCCCCAACGAGTTCAACCTCGGCATGGACAATCGCACAGCGATCTACATTCCGTTTGCACAGGCGGTGCCGAAGGTGGCAACCATCGATCCCGCGCATTGCACGATGCTCAAAAAAGGCAAGTGCGGTTTGTGCTCTAAAGTGTGCACAGCGGGCGCGATCGATTACACACAAAAGGACGAATATATCGAAGAGAAATACGGTGCGATCGTGGTCGCGACCGGTTTCAACCCCATCTCGATGGATAAGTTCGATGAGTTCGCTTACAACCAGTCGAAAGACGTCATCACCTCGCTCGAGTTCGAGCGTCTGACCAACGCTGCCGGCCCCACCGCGGGTAAGCTGTTGCGTCCGTCCGACGGTAAGCATCCGCACACCATCGTGTTTGTGCAGTGCGTCGGCTCGCGTTGTGCGGCATGCGCCGAAAAAGGCAAGGAGTATTGCTCCAAGATCTGCTGCATGTACACCGCGAAGCACGCGATGCTCGTGCGTGACAAATATCCGGATACCGAAGTCTATGTGTTTTACATCGATGTGCGTACTCCGGGCAAGAACTTTGATGAGTTCTACCGCCGCGCTGTCGAGGAATACGGCGTGAAGTATGTTAAGGGCATGGTCGGTAAGGTCACTCCCGAAAACGGCGTGCTCAAGGTGCAGGCGTCCGACCTGCTGGATAACAAGCAGCTGCATATCGATGCCGATCTGGTGGTTCTCGCCGCTGCGATCGAGCCCGATAAGTCGGCGCGTCCCTTGGCGACGGTGCTCACCGCTTCGATGGTCACCAACGACTTCTTCACCGAAGCGCACCCGAAGCTCCGTCCCGTCGAAAGCCCCACCGCGGGCGTGTTCCTGTCGGGCGCTTGCCAAGGCCCGAAGGATATCCCCGAAACGGTTTCCCAAGCGGGGGCGGCGGCGTCGAAGGTTATCGGCCTGCTGGCGAAGGATAAGCTGCTGGGCAACCCCTGCGTGGCAAGCTCCAATGAGCTGATGTGTAACGGCTGCTCGTCCTGCGCGAATGTGTGCCCCTACGGCGCGATCACTTACGAGGACAAAGAATTCCGTATGCCTGACCGCACGACCGCGATGCGCCGCGTGGCGAAGGTCAATCCTGCGGTGTGCCAAGGCTGCGGCTGCTGTACGGTTGCTTGCCCCTCGGGCGCAATGGATCTGAACGGCTTTAAGAATAATCAAATCATGGCGGAGGTGGATGCGATATGCAAGTAAACGGCGAATTTAAACCCTTGATCGTTGCGTTTTGCTGCAACTGGTGCTCCTATGCGGGCGCTGACCTCGCGGGCAACAACCGTCTGAACTACCCTGCCGAAGTCAAAATCATCCGCGTGCCTTGCTCCTGCCGCGTCAACCCGATGTTCATCCTGCGCGCGTTCCAGCGCGGCGCGGACGGCGTGATTTTGTGCGGCTGCCACCCCGGCGACTGCCACTACACCTCGGGTAACTACTACACCCGCCGCCGCATGGCAATGCTGTTCTCGATGCTCGATTACCTCGGCATCGAGCGCGAGCGCACCCGTGTGGAATGGGTTTCCGCTGCGGAAGGCGCCAAGTTTGCCGCAACGATGAACGACTTTGTGGAAAAAGTAACCGCCCTCGGCCCGAATAAGAGATTGGAGGATCTGCGATGCAAAAAGTAACGAAAGATCAGCTCATCGACAGAGCCGCCGCTCTCCTCGCCGACGGCACCGTTTCGGCGGTGCTCGGCTGGAAAAAGGGTGAGTTTGACTACGACATCACGCCCGCGGTGTTCACCACCGAGCAAGAGCTGCGCGACGGCTTTGTGTGGAACGATTTCTGCGGTGCAAACTTCTCGAAATACCTGATGAAGCACACCAAGAAGAACGACGGCAAGGTGCTGGCGTTCCTCAAACCGTGCGACACTTACAGTTTCAACCAGCTGCTCACCGAGCATCGCTTCGACCGCGAAAAGGTCTATGCGATCGGCATTCCCTGCGAAGGCATGGCGGATGTGAACAAGGTGAAAGCGGCCAGCGGTGACGGCATCACCGCGATCGAGTGCGGCGAGAAGATCTGTGTGACGACGCTCTACAACGATGCGCCCGTCTGCGTGGATCTTGCCGATGTGCTTGAAGAGCGCTGCCAAACCTGCAAGAGCAAGAAGCATGTTGCTTATGACGAGCTGCTCGGCGAAGAGGGCGAAGTCCTCGACTCCGCGCGTTTCGACGAGGTGGCGCGCCTCGAAGCGATGACGCCCGATGAGCGTTTTGCCTTCTGGCAGAACGAGCTGTCGCGCTGCATCCGCTGCAACGCTTGCCGTGATATTTGCCCGGCTTGCACCTGCGAAAAGTGCGTGTTTGACAACCCGAATTCCGGCGTGGAGAACAAAGCGCCCGCCAACGAGTTCGAAGAAAAAATGTTCCATATCATCCGCGCGTTCCATGTGGCGGGTCGTTGCACCGACTGCGGCGAATGCTCGCGTGTGTGCCCCCAAAACATCCCGCTGCACCTGCTCAACCGCAAGTTCATCAAAGATATGAACGAGTGTTACGGCGAGTATCAGGCGGGCGAGGAAGTCGGCTCGCGTGCGCCGCTGGTCGACTTCACGCTTGACGATATGGAAGCCGCCGATGTTGTGACAAGGAGGGATTCCGATGCGTAAATGTTCTCTTGAAAAGATGAACGATGTATTTGCTGCCATCGCTGCCTCCAAGATGCTGTACCTTCCTGTGGACGGTACCGACGGCGATGCCAAGTTCACCAAATGGGAGCAGGGCACCGTGTGGAGCGAACAGCTCAACACCGTCAGAAGCCCCAAGGATTTCTTCTTCCCCCAAACGGAAGACCTCATGGCATTCAAAACCGAGGGCAAGAATATTGAGATCGTCGATATTCGCAAAGAATCCGAGGATTTTGTCATCTTCGGCGTGCGTGCTTGCGATGTCAAGAGCTTCGAGATCCTCGATCGCGTGTTTCTTTCCGAGCCGGTTGACAGCTTCTATGCGTCCCGCCGTGAGCATGGCGTGATCGTGTCGCTGGCTTGCTCGCGTCCTTCGGAGACCTGCTTCTGCGGCACCTTCGGCATCGATGCCACCGCGCCCGCAGGCGATGTGACTGCGTGGAAGACCGCCGATGCGGTCTACTTCACCGCCAACACCGATAAGGGTGCGGCGCTGCTCGCCGAGATCGAAGCCCTCACCGAGGATGCTTCGGACGATGCGGTGAAAGCGCAGCAGGAGAAAACCAAGGCAATCCTGCAAAAGCTGCCTCTGGCGAACCTCAAAACCGATGCGTTCGGCGGCGGCAAGACCATGGAATTCTTCAACCATCCCGCATGGGCGGAGTTGTCCGCAACCTGCCTCGGCTGCGGCACTTGCACCTTCGTGTGCCCGACCTGCCAATGCTACGATATCAAAGAATTCAACACGGGCAACGGCGTTGTGCGTTATCGCTGCTGGGACTCCTGCATGTATTCGGAGTTCACCAGAATGGCACACGGCAACAACCGCCTGACCCAAAAAGAGCGTTTCCGTCAACGCTTTATGCACAAGCTCGTGTACTATCCCGAGAATAACGACGGTATGTTCAGCTGTGTCGGCTGCGGCAGATGCCTTGCCAAATGCCCGATCTCGATGAACATTGTGAAAGTTATGAAAACGATCGGAGGGGATGTCAAATGAATAGCGTCGATACCTTGATTCCGCAAATCGGTGTCATCACCGATGTCCGCATTGACACTCCCGATATCAAAACCTTCCGCGTCGTCACTCCCGACGGCAAGAAAGCGTTTGATCATCGTCCCGGTCAATGTGCGATGCTCTCGATCCCCGGCGTGGGTGAGGCGATGTTCTCCATCACTTCCTCGCCGACCAACGAAGAGTACATGGAGTTTTCCATCAAAAAGTGCGGCTGCGTCACCGAGTGGCTCCACGCCGCCGAGGTGGGGCAGCAGATCACCATCCGCGGTCCCTACGGCAGACCCTTCCCTGTGGACGATGAGTTCGCAGGCAAGAACATGCTTTTCATCGCGGGCGGTGTCGGTCTTGCGCCGCTTCGTTCGGTCATCAACTACTGCCGTCACTACCGCGACCGCTACGGCGATATCGATATCGTCTACGGCTCGCGCAGCAAGGACGATCTGCTGGACTACCAGGAGATCATCAACGAGTGGGCGAATGACGCGGGTGTCAATGTGCATCTGACGATCGACAACCCGCAGGAAGGCTGGGACGGTCATGTCGGTTTCGTGCCGAACTATGTCAAAGAGCTCGGCTTCTCCACCGATAAGACCGCGGTGCTGTGCGGCCCGCCTATCATGATCAAATTCACACTCGAAGGACTGATCGCCCTCGGCTTTGACAAGACGCAGGTGTACACGACGCTGGAGCTGCGCATGAAGTGCGGCGTCGGCAAGTGCGGCCGCTGCAATGTCGGTGCGAAATATGTCTGTAAGGACGGTCCCGTGTTCCGTTGCGACGAACTCGACGAACTGCCCAGTGAATATTAAGGAGGAGAACTTTCGTGGAAAACATGGTGAATATTTTTCTGTTCGGCAAGAAATACTCCGTTCCCGCCAACCTGACGATTATGACCGCGATGGAATATGCGGGCTATCAGCTGGTGCGTGGCTGCGGTTGCCGTAACGGTTTTTGCGGTGCTTGCGCGACCATTTACCGTATCAAAGGG
>JAZURB010000057.1:0-5542 GCA_045605945.1 Acutalibacteraceae bacterium | reverse complement strand
AGGCAAGGACGGCAAGGGCTTGTTCCCCGCGTCTGCGATCTTCTCGACCGATCTGCACTCGCTCGGACAGTTTGTGCAGGACGGGTCGAACATCCTGTTCGAGACTGCTGTCATGATCGACAAAGCCCCTTCGGAACTCGTGATCGAAGAGGATCCCGAGAATGTGGACGGTCTGAACTTCCTGACCGGTCGCCCGATGAGCTTCGTCAACGAGAAGGCGTTCGAAGGCACGGTGCTTGCCCATGCGGACGGTGGCACACCGACGCTCGTGCTTCACGTGCCGGCGGCGGATGAGGATTCCCTCGGCTACATGATCTATTTCCTCGAGAAAGCTTGCGCGATCTCGGGTTACATGCTCGGTGTCAACCCGTTTGATCAGCCCGGCGTGGAAAGCTACAAGAAGAATATGTTCGCCCTGCTCGGCAAGCCCGGCTATGAGGCGGAAAAAGAGGCGCTCGAAGCGCGTCTGGGACGGTAAAGAACCGTTGATAACAACGGTGTGATAGATAAAGGAGGACAACATTATGATCACCTTGATTCTCGGTAACAAAGGCTCGGGAAAAACCAAACGTCTGCTCGATATGTGCGCGGCGGCGACGGAAGCATCCAACGGCTGTGTCGTGTTTATCGAAAAGGACAGCACGTTGACGTTTGACCTGAATCATAAAACGCGCCTGGCAGTGGCGGAAGAGTACGGCGTCACCGGCTTCGAGTCGCTGTATGGCTATATTGCCGGTATGTGCGCCGGCAACTACGATATCACCGATGTGTTTGTGGATTCGACTCTGAAGATCGGCGGTCGCGATATGGAAGCGCTCGCAGACTTTGTGGAGAGGCTCAGCAAGCTGGCGGATAAGGCCTCTGCCAATGTGGTGATGTCCATTTCGGCGGATCCTTCGGAGATCCCCGAGCGCCTGAAGGGTATTGTGAAGGCGATCTGATCGAAGAAAAAACGAGGGCTGTCCCACCGCGAAAGGCGATGTGGCAGCCCCGCTTTTCGTCGTTTTTGGGGACAAGCTGCGCGCATGGCAGCTAAAAAACCGAAAGGCAGTGCAATTTTGCGGGAAAACCGCAAAAAATCTATTGACAAATTATAAATGCGCGGATATAATATTCTGCGTGACACTTTGAGGTGGACTATGATTTTGCAGTTAAAACCGCTGTTTGCGGGAGAGATCGATCGCTTGCCGATCGACGCAAAGCTCGATTTGTCGTCGTTTGTGTTTCAGGGAACGTGTCCGTTGACACAACCCGTTACCGTGAAGGGCGCCATTGTGGAGCGCGCGGGCATGTTGTGGTTTAATGCCACGGCGACTTACGCGTTCGACGGGATCTGCGACCGCTGCTTAACCAATGTTCATTATGAGTGGACAACCGAAATGGAACACATTTTGGTCTCGTCGCTCAGCGGAGAGGAAACGGAGGAACTGGTGCTCGTCGAAAATGAGGAGCTGGTACTTGAACCTCTTGTGGAATCGGATATCTATCTGGATCTGCCGCAGAAGATCCTCTGCAAAAGCGATTGCCGCGGACTATGTCAGCATTGCGGCAAAAATCTCAATGACGGACTCTGTGGCTGTCAAGAGAAGAAGATCGATCCGCGTATGGCGGTACTCGCTTCCCTGCTGACGGAAGACACAGAGTGAATCTTTGAATATCAAATTAAGGAGGTGCTGACATGGCGGTACCGAAGAGAAAGCATTCCAAGGCTCGTCGTGACAAGCGTCGCAACAATGTTTGGAAGATGGACGCGCCGGCGCTGATGAAGTGCCCGCAGTGCGGCGAATACAAGCGCCCGCACCGTCTGTGTGGCAGTTGCGGCTATTACAACGGCAAACAAGTTGTGAAGGTGGAGGACTAATTCCTTTCCCTTGCCGCATTGTCGGTTTACGAACAGAGTTGTAACAACATGGTCATTGGCAGGATCACTGCCCTTTGGATCGTCACGGCATAGGTCAAATTGCCTGCCTGTTGACGATGAAAACGGGGGGCGGGCGATTCTGCTTTGCCATTTTTAGGGAAAAATTCGCAAAAATCGACAAAAAGGAGGGGAAACGATGGCGGTCAAGATCGACGGCGTGCGTGCGGGAAGTCCCGCAGCAAGGCGCGGCATCCAAGCAGGCGACAGTCTTTTGAAAATCAACGGGCACGACATTCGCGACGGACTCGACTATCGTTTTTACACCAGCGACGAACGCTTGCAAATGGCGTTTCGCAGCGGGGACGGCAGCCGTGTGCGGGTGATCACCGTGCAAGGCGAAGATCCCGGTTTGGAATTTGCGACTTATCTGATCGACAAGCATCGACGCTGCCGCAACAACTGCGTTTTTTGCTTTATCGATCAAATGCCTCCCGGTATGCGGGACAGCCTGTACTTTAAGGACGACGACAGCCGTCTGTCCTTCCTGTTCGGCAATTATATCACGCTGACCAATCTCTCCGAAGAGGAGGGACAGCGTATCATCGATATGCATTTCAGCCCTGTCAATGTGTCGGTGCACGCCACCGATCCTGCGCTGCGCGCGAAGATGATGGGCAACCGCTTTGCGGGCGAGGCACTTTCGTGGCTGCCGCGTTTTGCGCAGGCGGGCATCGATATCAACTGCCAGCTGGTGTTGTGCCCCGGCTGGAACGACGGCGCACAGCTGGAACGTTCGCTTAACGATCTGTGCGCACTGATGCCGCAACTGAACAGTGTTGCGGCCGTCCCTGTGGGACTGACGAAATATCGCGAGGGCTTAACACCGCTGCGACTCTTTATGAAGGATGAAGCAGGTGCGGTTATCGATACGATGACGGCGTGCGGCGATCGCTTGCTTAAAGAGTACGGTCGCCGTGTGATCTATCCCTCGGACGAGTTTTACATTATCGCCGAGCGTCCGCTTCCGCCGCCGTCTTTTTATGAGGATTATGCGCAGTTGGAAAACGGCGTCGGCGCGCTCACGCTGCTGCGCGAGGAGTTTTATGAGGCGCTCGATCGCCGTGCTGCATCCGTATCCCATGCGCCGAAAACGGTGCTGGCAACGGGTATGGCGGCGCTGCCGTATATCACGGCACTGGTGAACGACGCGAAAGCAGCCTGCCCGTCGATCGATGCGCAGGTCGTCGGCGTCCGCAACGACTTTTTCGGCGAAACGATCACGGTGGCGGGACTTATCACCGGCAAGGATCTGATTGCGGGCTTGCGCGGTGTGGATGCCGAGCGGCTGCTCATTCCCGACAGCATGCTGCGCTATGACGGGGAGTGCTTCCTTGACGATGTTACGATCGCCGAGGTGGAAGAAGCGCTCGGAATGCGCGTGCAAACCGTTGTTGTCAGCGGCGGCGCATTGGTTGATGCGCTTTTTGAATAACGAAAGAGAACAGAAGGAGGGTGTTTACCCTATGGCAAGACCGGTTGTGGCGGTTGTCGGCCGCCCGAATGTGGGCAAATCCACCTTATTTAATAAATTGATCGGACAGCGTCTGTCCATTGTCAAGGACACGCCCGGTGTCACGCGCGACCGCATTTTTGCGCCGTGCGAGTGGAACGGACGCACCTTTATGCTTGCCGATACCGGCGGTATCGAGCCGTACAGTGACGATGTCATCCTGTCGCAAATGCGCGTACAGGCGCAGTTGGCGATCGAGCAGGCGCATGTCATCGTGCTGGTAACGGATGTGAATGCGGGTCTCACCGCGAACGACGCGGAAGTTGCTTCGATGCTGCAGCGCTCGGGTAAGCCTGTCATTTTGTGCGTTAATAAATGCGATAAGGTAGGCGAGCTGCCTGCCGATTATTATGAGTTCTATAACCTCGGTTTGGGCGATCCGATTGCGGTGTCGTCGGTTCACGGTCACGGCACGGGCGATCTGCTCGATGCGGTGACGGCGGAACTGCCCGATCCGTCCGAGGAAGAGGACGATCCCGATGTCATCAAGGTGGCGGTCATCGGCCGCCCCAACGCGGGTAAATCCTCGCTGGTGAATAAAGTGTCGGGCACCAATCGCTCGATCGTGTCGGATATTGCGGGCACCACCCGTGATGCGATCGATACGCCCGTTTCGAATGCCCACGGCAACTTCCTGTTTATTGACACGGCGGGTCTGCGCCGCAAGAGCAAGGTCAATGACGATGTCGAGAAGTACAGTGTGCTGCGTGCCAAAATGGCGGTGGAACGCGCGGATGTGTGCGTCATCATGATCGACGGCAACGAAGGCTTCACCGAGCAGGACAGCAAGGTGGCGGGCATTGCGCATGAACAGGGTAAAGCGTGCATCATTGCCGTGAACAAATGGGATGCGGTGGAAAAAGACGATAAAACCATGGATCAAATGCGCAAAAAACTCATGGACGATTTCAGCTTTATGTCCTATGCACCGTTTGTGTTTATCAGTGCGAAAACCGGACAGCGTCTCGATCGTCTCTATGAGCTGATCGTGTATGTGCATGAGCAAAATATGACCCGCATCGCAACGGGTATGCTTAACGATGTGCTTGCCGAGGCGACGGCGCGTGTGCAGCCGCCCACGGATAAGGGCAAGCGTCTGCGCATTTATTATATGACGCAGGCATCGGTGGCACCCCCGACCTTTGTGTGCTTTGTCAACCGCGCGGAGTTGTTCCACTTCTCGTATCAACGCTATCTGGAAAACCAAATCCGCGAAACTTTCGGTTTGGAAGGAACCCCCATTCGATTTATTGTCCGCGAGCGCGGCGAAAACAGCAAGTAAAGAAGGGTGGCTGTCAGTATGTTAGACACGATTTTGAATATCCTCGGACAAGCCTGGTTGCCGTTGTTGTGCACGATGGTGGCTGCGTATCTGCTGGGTAGCTTTAATTTCGCGGTGATCGTTTCCAAAACGGTTATCAAAGAAGACATCCGCGAAAAAGGAAGCGGCAATGCAGGCGCAACGAATATGCTGCGTTCTCACGGCGTCGGCCCCGCGATTTTGACGACGCTGGGCGATCTTGCTAAGAGTATTGCGTCGGTGCTCCTGGCGGAATATGTGTTGTTCCCTGCGTTCGGCTGTGAAGAATTCGGACGCTACGGCGCATATTTGGCAGGCGTTTTCTGCATTCTCGGTCATATGTATCCGCTGTATTTCGGTTTTCGCGGCGGCAAGGGCGTTATGACGACGCTCGGCATGATGCTCATTCTCGACTGGAAGGTCGCGCTGATTTGCCTGGGCGCCTTCATTGTGATCGTTCTTATCTCGAAAATGGTGTCGCTCGGTTCGATTTTGGCGGTTTCGCTTATGGCGATCCTGACCTATTTTAAACTCAAATATCTTCAGCAGGTTGATGGCATCGAGTTGGTGTTTTGCACCGCCATGGCGATTTTCATTGCCGCGCTGCTGATTGTAAAGCATAAGGAAAATATCAAGCGTATTTTAAACGGCACCGAAAACAAATTCGGTTCCAAAGGCAAGAAAAAGGATGAAGTGACAGCGGGCGAGTAACGCTCGAAGGAGGCTTTGTTATGGCAGTGATTACCGTTTTGGGTGCCGGTTGGGGCACCGCTCTTGCGGTGATGGCGCACCAAGTCGGAGGCCAAGCGGT
>JAZURB010000056.1:0-3029 GCA_045605945.1 Acutalibacteraceae bacterium | reverse complement strand
GCTTCAACGCCGACATAGCGATAGTGCCACGGCTCATAGATGACGCCGGTGACATGTTGCTTGGATTTGGGATAGCGCAGGATAAAACCATATTCCGCACAATGCGCCTGAAGCCAAGTGAAGGCTTCGGATTGATCCCAGTATTCCTCAAGCTCCCAGCACTGAGAATGCAGCAGGTCAACCGCCAGACCCGTGTGATGCTCGCTGGTGCCGGGTCGGGCAACAACCGTTCCCGCCTCGACAAGCGCATCCTCATAGGACATGCCCGTCGCATTGATAACGCGCTGCACTTTATTTTGATACAGTCCCTCTTGCGTGTCATAAGAACGGTACGCCGAGGTGACATAGAGTCCGTATTTTGAGCCGGCGCTGAGCATCGCATTCAGCGCATCGATCATCTTGGCATCCACATAATAGCCATCGGCATAATACACCAAGTTCTGCGCGTTGATCTGTTCCTTCGTCATGGGATTCCACGGATTGACAAGACGCAGATCGCCGACCGTGTAATTCGCGGGAGTTTTCGTCGTCGTGGTAGCGGCCGTTGCCGTTGTCGACGTTGAGCCGACGGTGGTTGCCGTCGCAGAAGGCACCGTGGTCGTCACGGTTGCCGCGGTGCTGCCCGCTGTTGTGGTAGTACGCAGCACGGTGGTAGTCGTCGCGGTGGGCGTGCCGTCCACCGGCGTTGCACGACCGCAACGCTTGAGCCCCACACAAAACGCCGCAATGATTACCGCTATCGCGACGACAACCGCCACGATACGGATGATAAACTGTGCCTTACTGACATCTTTACGCGCATGACGCGCGCCGTTTCTTCTGTCCTTTGCCATACTCTTTGCCTCTCCTTATCGCTTACGCGTTGATAACCGTTTGCAGCACCGTGCGTGCATCGGCGGTATCGATCATGCCGTTACCGTCGGCGTCCGCAGCGATCATTTGGCGCTCGCTGAGCACCGTCGCGGTGATAAGCGAGGTCAAAATCAAGCGTGCATCGGCGGTATCGACCGTGCCGTTCAGGTCAACATCCCCCACCGTAACCGTTTGCGCGGCGGTGAGTGCACCGTCCACACGCAGCAACGCAACACCCGTCACCGCACCGTTTGCATTCGTATTCGTCACCGCAAAGCACGCACCGCCGAGCGGCGTTGCTTGTTGCTGCGCCGTGAAGGTCGTTACCGTTTCACCGCGCAGATCAATCATCGTTGCCGATCCGTCGGCGGCAGTGAGCACCGCAACAGCCGCTTCGGGAGCATAGGACGCGGCGCTGAACTCACCCGCGATCACGGGCGACATCGCCTCATTATCCTTGGAAAACACCTGCCAGCCGCCGTCAACCGCACGCATTTCCTCGCGCACGCTGAACGCGTCAGCCGCCTCATACACATAGGCCGTCGGCATGCGGCCGTTTAAATCCAGCCGTCCCCACGCCGTGCCGTTAAACACCTTCACATAATCGCCGTAAACCGCACTCATATCGCTGTAGCGGTAGGTGGTGATCATGCAGCCGCGCTGCATGTCGAACACACCCCAATAGCCGTTATCCGCACGACGCGCCGCATAGCGCTCACCTTCGACATAGCGGAAGGTTTCGGGCGACGCATACCCGTATTTTCCCAGACACACATGGATAAGACCATCGGGCAGCAGCGGTGCGCGCGTCGATTGCATATACACATTTTCAACCGTTACCGCTGTCTGTTTATGTTGCAGTGTGACCAGCGCCACCTGCTTATACGGACAAATCGTGCCTTGGGAATGGGTGTGCTCATACGGGCAAAACACCGATGCGTCCCCGTGCACGCTGATCATCCATTCCGTTTCATCAAACAGTGCATCCCAACGATCGGGCGAAAACGCCTCCCGCGTCAGCTCGCCGTCGGCATTCATCGTGCCGATGGTTTGGTTGCCGTTCGCATCATAAGCGGTATACGCGAATATACCGTCCTGCGAGCTCGGCGCGATGCTTGTATAGGAAGCATCCGTCACATACACTGCGGTTGCCCCCGCCGTTGCCGCAAGCGGCAGCACAGCGACAAGCATAATCGTCGCACACAATACGCTGAGTCCTCGTTTCACCGTTGCTTCCTCCTTTGATTGTTCAGATCACCATGCCGCCGTTGGGGCAAAGCACCTGTCCCGTAATAAATGCGGCATCGGTCGATGCCAAAAACGATACCGCCGCAGCGACCTCTTCGGGCTTGCCCAAACGGCAAAGCGGCGTTTCGTCGGCGATCATTACTTTATCTTCCGCGGAAAATCCCGCCATCATATCCGTTTCAATCGCACCGGGGGCAACCGCATTGACGCGAATGCCCGACGGGCCGACCTCTTTGGCGAGCGCCTTGGTCATACCGATGAGCGCCGCCTTGGCGGTGGAATAATGCACCTCACACGAAGCACCTGTTTGCCCCCACATGGAAGCAATATTCACAATGCAACCTGCTTTGCGGTGAATCATTGCGGGCAATACCGCCGAACACGCATAAAACGCGCCGTTGACATGCACATCCATCATGCGTTTCCATTGCTCGCCCGACAGATCGGTGAACAACGCTTGCTCGGCATGCCCCGCGTTATTGACCAGCAAATCAATTTGCCCGAAGCGCTGCTCCACCGCACGCACCATGGCGCGCACCGACGCCTCATCGGCAACATCCGCTTGACAGAGCATGCCGTCCGCTCCGAGTGCTTGCAAAATCTGCGCCGTGCTTTCGGCGGCTTTTTCATCGGCGCGGTAGTTGAGCGCCACGGTATATCCGTCACGCGCCAGGCGCAGCGCGATCGCACGGCCGATGCCGCGGGACGCGCCTGTAATCAAGGCAACAGGTGCCATCGTATTAACCTTCCTTTTCCGTGGGTTGCAGCCATGTCGGCAGCGCATGCGTGTACGCCCGAAATGCCGTCGGTAACGCGAAATCGGCAAGCCCCGCGCAGTCGACCCACGCGTAGCCTTCGGGCAACGGTACGCGCTTAACAATACACAGCGCACCCTTCATATGCCATTCAATATGCGAAAATATATGCTT
>JAZURB010000055.1:0-3660 GCA_045605945.1 Acutalibacteraceae bacterium | reverse complement strand
GGTCGGCGGCGCGGTGCTGGAAGCGTTCCCCCACCTGAAGGTTGATGTGCATAATCCCGATGTCGTTGTCAACATCGAGGTGCGCGATCTGGGCGCTTACATCCACACACGGCAGCTTCCCGGTGCAGGCGGTATGCCCGTCGGCACGGCAGGCAAAGCGGCGATCCTCATTTCGGGCGGTATCGATTCGCCCGTCGCCGCTTATATGATGGCGAAACGCGGCATTGCATTGACAGCGATCCACTTTGCCTCGCCGCCCTACACCAGCGAAAAAGCCGAAGAAAAAGTATGCGAGTTGCTGCGTCAAGTCAGCCACTATGCAGGCCATATTCGCATGTTTGTGGTGCCGTTCACCGAGTTGCAGGAAGCCATCCGCGATAACTGCCCCGAAGAATTATTCACGCTCATCATGCGCCGCATGATGATGCGCATCGCCTCCATGGTCGCCGAGCGCGAAGGCTGCGGCGCACTCATCACGGGCGAAAGCCTCGGTCAAGTCGCAAGCCAGACCATTCCCGCGCTGGCAGGCACGGATGCCGTGGCGACGCTGCCTGTGTTCCGTCCCGTGATCGGTATGGATAAAGAGGAGATCATCCAAATCGCGCGCAAGATCGATACCTTCGATATTTCGATCCAGCCTTACGAGGATTGCTGCACCGTGTTCACCCCGCGCCATCCCCGCACCCGCCCCACGCTGCAAATGCTCGAAGCCGCCGAGGCTGCTTGGGATTACCAGCCGATGCTTGAGCGCGCCGCAGCGGATGCGCGCATCGTGAAATTATAAGCAACGCGGTCACGGATGTATCCGTGACCGCGTTTTCATGCGTATTTTATGAGGGAAATCTTGACGACGCGCCGAAAACGCGATCGCCACTCCGTTCGCAGTCACACAAACCGATGCCGACTCTCAAGAAGATACATAAAAAAAGACCTCCGAGGAGGTCTTTTTTTATTCCAACAATTCTCGTCCTGCCACAGCGCGGTACAACCGCATAACATCGCGCATGGTAAACCTTCCGTCACCGTTAACATCGTAATCCGGACGGTTTTCCAAAATATCCGCTCTACCATTTGCTGCAGCTCTGTATACCATTAAGGCATCCCATACCGTGAGCGCGCCGTTTCCATCGACATCACCACGCACGGAAGGTAGACTCATAAAATGAACTGTCGCATTCAATAACGCATCGTTGCCCTCTTCCACATCCGCGATCAGCGCATTCCACTGCGCCTGCGTACCATAATAATACACATCGGTCAGAGCCGTGCAACCATCAAACGCATTCGTAAAAATGGTATCCACCGTCTCATACAAGGTCACTTTCGTAAGCGAAATACAATCACTAAATGCATCCGCGCCAATCAATCCTAAACCGACGGGAAGCGTCACCTCTTTCAATGCTGTACCCGCAAAAGCAGCTGTCTCTATCTTCCCAATACTGTTTGGTAATGTTACCGTTTCCAAACCATGTACCAAATCAAAGGCGTATCCGCCGATTTCCACAACCATGTTTCCGCCAAGCGTCACAGGAACATCAATGTGCTTAACCGTTTCATCGCCGATATAACGCTCGATATAAACAAAGCCGTTGCGGTCGGTAAGATAGCTATAGCATTCACATTCCTCTGTCTTCGCGGTGCACGCGTTCACAGAAATACCGCTCGCAGAAATCAGCACAAGAATTGCCATGAATACCGCTATCAACTGTAATTGCCTTTTCACGATTGTTATCCCTCCTGTAAAATTATTGCATACCCAATTCAATCAATATATTTTCCATGATAGAGATAAACTCAGCATATTCATCACTAATCACCATTGCACTACTTGACACCTTGACCTGTTGATATAAAAGCGCTGAGTCGCGAACATTTACAACGCCATCTGCATTCATATCACCAAGTGACATTTGCACATTAGATAGCTCTGTTACATTTCCCGAGGTATATTGATACAATGCCATGGCATCTCTCATATTTACCTCACCACTGTAATCCATATCTCCCTGCGCCAAGTCAATATCATGTACCCATTTGGTGGTTTCATTAAAATAGGAACCATTAGAAATGACATTCCCAAAATTATCCATTATTTTACAATCCACAATATAATTGTCCGTTATATCATAAGCTCCTGCTGTTCCCTCTACCCAAAATTCCCACGTGTGGCCTGTAAGATAATCTGAAATAGGAGTAGACAACTCGGAACAATCAAATGCCAGTTTATAATCCATAAGCGGATAGCTCGGAAGATAATGCAACGAATAGTTCTGCGAAACAATCACACCATTCTCATTCACACGGTCCATCCATACATCAATCCCATTTGACCTTGCGACATGAATTGTGGAAACACATGCATAATCAACCTCATAGTCTTGTACTTGGATATACGTAAATAAGTTATCGGTATCCAGTAGCCCAATACTTTTACGACAAAACGCACGCACCCTCGCTGTAGTAAACACGGTTTCATCCATATTTTCAACGGCTGATACCACATTCAACGCATCATAAGCTACCCATATAAATCCTGCATTTTCCCACTCGGAACCTTCAGAATTCGCAACCTTAAATGCACCATATTCCGCATCTTCCGGCGTGCCATTTTCATTAATATCACACCACAAGGTATCGTCATAACCGACAATCGTCATCGCATGACCATTATACGAATATCCCACGCGATAAACACACTTTTCTCCGTTACTGGCTATTTTAGTGGTAAAATTAGTGCCATCCGCGCATACGCTAACCCCTAGAATATATCCGTTATTTAAAAATTGTTTAATTGTAGTCAATTTTTCGCTATCCTTAGAGGTAATAGGAGATTCCTCAGAAGTGGCAACCTCCAATGTGGATGAAGCTGAAATCCTAGTAGAGAGTGCTTTAATCAATGCCGTTTCATCTGTTACATAAGATGGATATGGATTTTCATCACTAAATAACGGTGAATCCGCAAGAGTTAATTGCCCATGATCTTTTGTAAAATTAATAAGACTATCTCTTTCAACTCCTTTACCATTCCCCACTGTCATTAAACTATATGCCCATGAAGGAGAATATACTTTTGTCGGATCATTATAAGTATTATTATTTTCATCAGTAATTGTCGCAGATGTCTGGTGAAGCCGATTCACATGATAAGTATACATATAATATACCGTCGACCATGCTGTGCAAGAATTCAGGTTGCCTTGATCTCCGATAACAGGAAAATACATCGTATTACTGTTATCAACCGCTGAAGGAAGAACACTATCCTCTTCTTCTGGTTCTGTGAATAAAACACTAGAATTTGTGGCACTAATTGGAGTAGAGTACACTAAATCACCACCATAAGGCGCCTCTATATTTACATCCATCAATAATTCTACACTGGATGCGCTTACAGAGAGACTCAACCCAATCAAAAGTACCGACGCTAAGCAAGTGCACATTATCTTTTTCACTATATCAACACCTTTCATTACATCTGTCATTAATATTCTACTCTTTTCCGTGTGCGTTGTCAACACAATTTCTATTCAACACCACTCAAGTACATGCCACCTTTTCCTAAGGGGAAAGCTTGGCGGCACGGCACACAGGCCGTGCCCTACAATGTTGCCGCAGAATAGCACAAAACCGCGGATGTCGAACATCGACACCCGCGGTTTT
>JAZURB010000054.1:0-2674 GCA_045605945.1 Acutalibacteraceae bacterium | reverse complement strand
TTCGGTACGAAATACACCCTGCATTTCGAAAAAGGCGAAAACATCGGCGGTCTCCAAAAAGAACCGTATACCAAGAAGGATCGCGGAACGCGCATTCGCTGGAAGCCCGACCTCGAGGTATTCACCGATATCGCTGTCCCGAAGGAGTATTTTGCGGATATCCTTAAGCGTCAGGCAATCGTCAACCCCGGCGTGCAGTTCGAGCTGCGCACGCAAACGGGTCGTACCTTCGAAACCGAAACCTATTTTTATGAAAACGGCATTGTCGATTATGTCGGCGAGTTGGTCGGGGAAGAGGCGCTGACGGGTGTTCAACATTGGACGGCAGAACGCCAAGGTCGCGACCGCGAGGACAAGCCCGAATACCGCGTCAAGCTCGGCGTGGCGGTGGCATTCTCCAACCGCATGAATATGCTGGAGTATTATCACAACTCCAGCTGGCTGGAGCATGGCGGCGCGCCGGAAAAAGCGGTGCGCTCTGCGTTTGTATCGCAACTGGATGCCTTCCTCAAGCAAAACGGCAAGTATCTGAAAAACGAAAGTAAAATCACTTTCCAGGATGTGCAGGATTGCCTCGTGCTGGTGTCCTCCTCGTTCTCGACGATCACCTCTTACGAGAACCAGACCAAGAAATCCATCACCAATAAGTTTATCCAAGAAGCGATGACCGAGTTCTTGCGTCATAATCTTGAGGTTTATTTCCTCGAGAATAAGATGGAAGCGATGAAAATCGCCGACCAGGTGCTCATCAACAAGCGCAGCCGTGAAAAAGCGGAAACCACCCGCCTCAATCTGAAGAAGACGCTGCAATCGGGCAACGATATGATGTCCCGTGTGTCCACTTTTGTGGATTGCCGCAGCAAAAATGTCGAAGAACGCGAGCTTTTCATTGTGGAGGGTAAATCTGCTATGGGCGCGTGTATCCAAGCGCGCGACCCGTATTTCCAAGCGATCATTCCGATTCGCGGTAAAATTCTCAACTGCCTTAAAGCGGATTATACCAAGATTTTTAAAAGCGAGATCATCACCGATCTTATCAAGGTTCTCGGTTGCGGTGTCGAGGTCAAGTCGAAGGCGAACAAGAGTATTTCGAACTTTGATCTGTCGCTGCTTCGTTTTAACAAAGTTATTCTGTGTACCGATGCGGATGTCGACGGCTTCCAGATTCGCACGCTGTTGCTCACCATGCTTTACCGATTGACACCCACGCTTATTGAGGAAGGCTTGGTATTTATCGCAGAAACGCCGCTTTATGAGGTGAACACCAAAACCGATACCTATTTTGCGTATAACGAGCAAGAGCAGGCAGCGATCCTTAAGCAGCTGGAAGGTCAAAAATATACCATCCAGCGCTCCAAAGGTCTTGGTGAAAACGATCCGCACATGATGTCGCTTACCACGATGAATCCTGCTACTCGCCGCCTTGTGAAGGTCGAACCTGCCGATGCCGAGAAGACGGCGATGATGTTTGATGTGCTGCTTGGCGATAACTTGCAAGGCCGTAAGGACTTTATCGCGGAATACGGTGCGATGTACATGGAAAATCTCGACTTGAGTTAAGGAGACGCGGTTATGTTGAAAATATCCATATGCCCGGCGGTTGTGGAGGATGCTGCGGCGATTGCGGCGTTAAACGAGAGTTGCCTCGGGAAAAGCTTTCCTGTTTTTTCCGTGCAGGCACAGCTTAAAACGATTTTGCGTCGCACGGATGAAAAGCTGCTTGTTGCCGTTTATCGCGGTCAACCAATCGGCTATATTCATGCACGCGATGATCTTTCCACCTACCGTGCGCCGCGCAAAATGATTATAGCACTTGCGGTTGATAAAGAGTATCGTCGCAACGGTGTGGCAACAGCGCTTATGGATGCTGTTACTACATGGGCGAAAGAAACGCGCTGTGAAGCGATCGGCGTTATGGTCGGCAGCAGTAAAGCGGCACAAAGCTTCTTTGCGGCGTATGGCTGCGAAGAGCGCCTTAATCGCAAACCGTTTTATAAATCCATTGTGGATCCGAAATCTCCGATTTTAGAAAGGCTTGAAAACAGTTATGGCAAAAAAGAGTAAAAAAGCCGAGCAAAGCAAAGCGCTGACTCTGCCGGAAAATACCCATATTGAAGGAGCAGGCCTTGTGGAATCGCAGGCGATTACCGCTACGCTTGAAACCAACTACATGCCGTATGCGATGAGTGTTATCATGTCTCGTGCGATTCCTGAGATTGACGGATTTAAACCGTCTCATCGCAAACTGCTTTACACCATGCACAAAATGGGACTTCAGCAGGGAGGACTCACCAAATCCGCGAACATCGTTGGTCAAACCATGCGCCTCAATCCCCATGGTGACGCTGCGATTTATGAGACGATGGTGCGCTTGTCCAAAGGCTATCAAGCATTGTTGCATCCGTATGTGTTCTCGAAGGGTAACTTCGGTCGTGCTTATTCGTCCGAAATGGAATATGCTGCTTCGCGTTATACGGAAGCCAAACTTGATCCGATCGCAGCGGAGCTGTTCCGCGATATCGATAAGGACACGGTCGAGTTTGTGGATAACTACGATGCCACAATGAAAGAGCCGACCTTGCTGCCTGTTACTTTCCCGTCGATTTTGGTGAACAACAATGTCGGCATCGCCGTCGGTATGGCGTCGAATATCTGCTCGTTTAACCTGACCGAG
>JAZURB010000053.1:0-2337 GCA_045605945.1 Acutalibacteraceae bacterium | reverse complement strand
GGTTGCCCTTGCCGTAGAGGATGAGGTTGGCGGGGTCGAGGTTGACAGCGAGGTTGTCAAGACCCACATCTTCGAACAGACGCAGGAGGACAACGGGAGTCTCCTGACCCGTTTCAAACAGCAGGTACTGATCGTTTTGCTTGAGGTAAGCCGCCAGCTGACGCACCGCGGTCATAAAGCCGGGGTATTTCGGATCATAGGGATTTTCGGGAACAAAGCCCATGTGGGTGACGATATCGGTCACGCCGAGTTTCTTGGCGAAATCTGCGCCTTGTTTGAGGTTGTTGAAACGCGCATAACGATAGGTCTCGGGAACGAGACCGAGCGTCTCTTGCCCGCCGTAGAAATTCCATTCCACAGGGCCTTCCCAGCCGCACCACAGCGCGGTGATGGTCACATCGTATTTTTTGCAAGCAGCGAGGATTTCCTCGGCACGCTCATCGGTGCGCTGCGATTGATCCCAGCTCATCAGCTGGCAATGGTGCAGACCGAGCTCGGTGAGGTTTTTGAATTTTTGATCAATGGGGAGGGTGTCGAATGTAACGCAAGTGCCGATCGTCATCATAATTATGTTCCGTCCTTTCGATTGGCGGCGATAAAACGCCGCTCGTATGTAGTTTTATTATACAAAACCCGCTATCGAAAAGCAAGAGGGTTGCGACAAAAATATCGTGATTATGGATATTTTGTGCGAAAGCGGGAATAATTTGATAAATTTTCAAAACGGGGTTTTGTTTGCGAAGAGAATATGATATACTGTATCTATATGTCGTTTTCTTAAGGAGGCTGTTATGGATCCTATTTTGCATACGCCGTGCGACGGCGTATCGTTTTTAACAATTACCGACGATCGCTTCACAACCTCGCGTATCACGGTGAACATGTATTTGCCGCTTGCTGAGGATACCGCGGGTGTCAACGCCGTGCTGCCGTTTGTGCTGCGTCGCGGCTGCAAAGCGCTGCCGACCATGGTGGAATTTCACCGTGCGCTCGAACGTCTTTACGGTGCGGATATCGATGCGGATGTCGTCAGTGCGGGTGAGATGCAGATTTTGCAAATGTCGATGTCCTGCCTCGATGATCGCTATGCGCTGCACGGCGAAAGTCTGACTGCCGATTGCGCAGGGCTGCTGCTCGATGTGCTGTTTGACCCGCCGCTGGATGAAAACGGGTTGTTCGCCGCCGAAGAGGTGCAGCAGGAATGCCGTTGCACGCTGGAAAGCATCGCGGCGGAAATCAATAATAAACGCCGTTATGCGGTGGCGCAGTGCAAGCGCCTGATGTGTGAGGGCGAGCCGTATGCCGTGTCGAAATACGGCACTGCCGAATCGGTCGCCGCGGTCACACCCGAAAGTCTGACGGCAGCGTGGCATGTATTGCTGCGTGAAGCCCCGATGCGCGTGATCTATCAAGGTCCGTCCGACGGCAAGGCCGTGGCGGATGCGCTGGCTGCGCGACTGGGTGAACGCTGCGTCAAAACGCTGCCGCCTGTTGTTGTGCGCGAAGCAAAGGCGGAGGTGGCGCGACAGCATGAACAAATGGATGTCAACCAGTGCCAGCTGGTGCTGGGTCTGCGCACGCCCATTCTCGGGGACGATGCGCGCTGCGATGCGATGCGTCTTGCCAATGCTGTACTCGGCGGCACGCCGCAATCGTTGCTGTTCTTGCATGTGCGCGAAGAACACAGCCTGTGCTATTATTGCGCAGCGCGCTACGATCGCCAAAAAGGTGTCGTGGTGATCGACAGCGGCGTCGAACAAGCGTCGCTCAGCAAAGCGGAAGAAGAAATTTTGCGTCAGCTTGCGGCGCTTAAAGCGGGCGATTTCTCTGATGAAATGCTCGAAAATACGCGTCTGGCGGTGCTGGATAGCCTGAAGGCATCCGAGGATTCGCCTTCGGCGACCGCTGCGTGGTACGGTGCGCAAGGCCCCGATGCCATGCGCACGCCCGCTGCCGTGGCGGACGGCGTGCGTCGTGTTACGCGTGAGCAGGTCATTGAAGCTGCCAACACGCTGACGCTTGATTGCGTGTATACACTGACACCCGTGGGAGAGGAGGACGCACAATGAGCGTACAAACGATCACGCTCGCAACAGGCGAGCAGGTAACGCGCATCGCGCACCCGTCGGGACTCACGATTTTTGTCTATCCCAAAGCGGGATTTCGCTCGTCCTATGCGCTGTTTTCCACCCGCTACGGCTCGGTGGATACCGCCTTTGTCAAAAACGGCGAGCGGGTGGAGGTGCCGGCAGGCATTGCTCATTATTTGGAGCATAAGCTGTTTGAAAACGAAGATTGCGATGCGTTCGCGCGCTACGCCAAAACAGGCGCCAGCGC
>JAZURB010000052.1:0-5327 GCA_045605945.1 Acutalibacteraceae bacterium | reverse complement strand
TCGACGATAAGGAGTATAACATCGACAACATTGCCGATGCGAATACCACGATCGACCACTATCTGCCGTGGAGCCAAACGTATAGCAACTATTACGGTCAAAATGTCGGCGGCTATACTGCCGGCTCGGACGGCAAGCTCATCCATATTGCGGATGCGAGCACCTCGCCGTATGAGCCGTGGGCAACGGAGGATGAAGATCATCCCTTCCTGCCGCAGGGTGATGCATGGGTCAACCTGGAACCGATTTTCTACGGTGCGCCCGCTTCGCCGACCTATCCCTTCACCAAATGGTCGGCAAATACGCCGTTCTTGTCCTCGGCAACCGAGTATGATGCGAACGGTAACGTGACCGGCCATGTGTTCCCCGATGTGGACTTGATCGACGGAACCATTTGGCAATCCACCAACTATCAAAGCTCGTTCGATGCCAATAACGGTATTGCGTATAACCGTTATGACCCGCAGCAGGACAAATGGGGCATCACGCTGGATAAACATCTTAACAACGAATATATTGAGTGGGAGGCGAATAAGACCTTCAACCTCGCTGAGACGCCGTATCTGGAGTATTCGACCGAGCAGATCGACGGTCAGCAAATGGCGATTTCGCTGCAAATCGGTACCCCCAAGAGCGGCGGCGGTTACACCTACCGTTGGTACACCGTGACCGACTCGATCGAGCGTCCCGAAATCACCGGCAACTCCACCGAGGACAAGACTTATGAGCACCCCATGGAGCCCAACGTTAAGATCAGTGCAGCGGGTGCTTCGAACCCTGTGATCGCGGACTCTAACGGCGTTGAGGTTTATATTGATGGAGCCGAAACAACCGTTTCCGACACCGGCTATGTTGACGGTGCCGTTTCGGCGTGTATCGATATGGTGCAGTGGCTGCCTCTCGTGGAAGGCGCAGCGCAAAACTACCATGTCAAAAATATTCGTATTTATACGAAGGCGACCGGTGAAAAACAGGCGGCTCGTGTGAACTTCCTGTACTTTGTTAACCAAGCGTCCAACTTCCTCCTGCCGATGGCGGATACCGGCATGATCGATGTGTCGAACGGCGGCGCGGCTTTGGCGTCGAACTATCGCAACTCGGCGGTTTCGTCTGCGGCGGACGGCGCAAAAGCGTATAACAACGGTTGGGTCAATGCGCAGGCAATTACCGAGCTGAATATGAATGTGAACGGCACCTATAACATGAAGCTGGATGCATCTCTCACGGATCTGGACTATTTCTCGGCCGGCGGCAGCGACTATGTCATGGTCTCTATCCCGATTCGTAAGTGGTCGAACATTGTTTGGGACGCGCGTCGATTGGATATTAAGATTAAAACCTCCGATAACGGCAGCACTTATCGCCCTGCGGTCACCATTCTCGGCGGCAGCCCGAATGGTTATACCGGCGGCGCTTCGAGCGTTTCAACCCTTGGTTGGGACACCGGTAACGAGAGCATCCTCGGTGTGTTCGGCGGCGTGAAGACTGACGGCAGCGGCGCAACGCCGTATTGCATCGGCGGCAATTTCCCCGCCGAAAAGGATAAGCAATATGCGCAAGGTCTGGTATATGACGGCAGTGCTTCGTGGTTTGACTGGCTTGAAAACGACTATATTGATGAATATATCACCAGCAAGGATGTAACGCTGGTTAACGGCACAAAGCAAACCAACGCCTCCTATGGCTGGGTCTATATTTCGTGCGTGCAGATCGTCATGAAAAAAGGCACCCAGATGACTATCTATACGATTGACACCAAGAATGTCTCGGATGCGTTGAATGATGACGATAATAGTATGGACGGCGGCGCCGGTGTGCAGGCGCAAGTAACCACCAATTCCAGCGGCTACGGCTACAAGGCGGAATCGGCAGCACAAGGTCCCTTTATCAAATCCAGCACCTATAAATCCGTGGATTTGGTCGGTAGAGATAATCTCACGATTTACGGCAAGGAATTTACGGTTTCCAATAGTGGCGGCGCAACATTCCGCACCTTCCCTGCCGGCGATATGTTTGGTGCAGACTCAATTGTTAACTTGCCTCAAGGCAAAAAGATTGTGGTGTATGGCCAGGTAACGATTACCGATGCTTCGACATCGAATAAAACAATGTACGCCGCACCGCTCTATAAATCCGCGGACGGCACGGTTCAATGGGGCTTCTGCTATGGTGCGAATTTGACGGCTTCTTCTTCCGTAGGAACCATTCCTAAGAATTTCGGAAGTTACACTTATGCAGGATTCCGCGATAAATACAAAACCTCCAACTGGAATTGGCCTTCGGACTCTTCCGTTTGGGCGAATGAAATTTACGCTTCATTGCAAGACAAATGGACATGGTCGAACATTATTACCGGACAGACCAATGACCTGAAGTGGAATATCAATAATATCGTAACCAATTATACCGGGTCGGAATATTCTTCGGTTCCTGTATATTACACAGCTGACCGTGGTGCGACGGCATTTAACGGCAGTAACATGGTTAACGGTAATGTAACGCTGAAAAGCGCAAACGGTAGTGATATGGATATGAGACGTAATTCGACACCTATTTCGGGTGTTCAGAACTATAGCAGTCTTATCCGTACGCTTAGCAATCCGATTACTGTTAAAAGGACAGATGCTCTCAGTTACGACTTGACCACCGGTACAGGTAGTACAACCGTGCAGGTGCTTGTGTCCTATAACGGTGCGCAGAGTGTGCATTATCTGGATGGCAATAATAGCAAGTTTGTTATGACAAACGGCACTAATAACGCCAGCCTTAGCGCGAGCAAGGCCTATTCTAAATCGCTTACCTTCGAGAGCATTTTCACTTCACTTGGCATTACCAGCAGTACCGCCACCATTAAGATTCTCGGTTGGGCAACCAACCAATGGATGGGTGCCGGTGCGGCAGCCGACGAAACAATTTTCCGTCGCTTTGAAATCCGCTACAGCGAAGACCAGTTCCGTGATGTGATCACGATGAGCGGCGGTACGATGGCCGATAACATCAGTATCATCGATGACGCGCTGAACTACACCTTGCATGACGGCAGCAAAGATGTCACCACCGGACAGTTCGGTCCCAAGGGTTGGGAAGTAACCGCCATGCCGTCGAAAGACACCTCCCCGGTTTACAGACCGCAGCTCGGTCATTTGCGCTTCAAATTCCCGACGGGTACAAACACCACCTCAGACCGCATTGCGTTTACATCGCGCGGCTCCTTCAGCGTGGATGAATACCGCTATTTGTATCTTTCGGTGGCGATGGTTGACGCAGCAAACAAGATTGCGGCGGAAGATGCATCCGGACAGGGCATCTCGATTCGTCTGAACAATTATAAGAGTCACGATAGCGGTTTCTTTATTACAAAGTCCGCCGGCTTGACAAGCTCGATACCCTATTCGAGTAACTATAATAATTCTTCGTATCTGCACACCTCGCTCAATGTGGCGCTGGACCTCAAGACGCTCGGCAAATTCACCTCTTGGAACCAAATCGTGTTTTATTTCAAGAACACCACCGGCGCTGAAACCTCGTTCCATATCAACTATTGCTACCTTTCCAACACGCCCCCTGCTACGGAGTATGTAACGGAGATTACCCGTCCGTATTATCAGACGTACTATCTGATGGACGCTTCGGGTGACCGTTATTCGACCCGTTTCCCGACCGAGTATAACCCCACCGGTCAGATTACTACCGCAACCGGCGAGACCGGTCGTGTGAACCCGATGATCGTGCAGCGTGGTAAGCGCTTCTACGAAGGTAAGGCATACAACAATAACTATGCTATGAGCGGTGGTAGCTCCGATGTGACGAAGCTGAAAAAAGTGTGGTTCTATGAGTATGCGACCGCACCGTCGGGTTATCAAAATGTCAATGTGTATTATAAACGCACCGGTTACGGCGATGCAGGCGATATGCGTTGGTCCTACGGTCGTTGGGGTAGCAACACGAACAACCTGATTTACGATCATAGCGCAGGCACGGTATCCGGTAACATGATGCATCTGTATGCAACGAACAATAACGTGTTGCTGCGTACAGGTCTGGAACCTGTAAAATACCGCACCGTGTTCGATACGCAGGGCGGCCAGATGGTTTACGGTGATTATTCTTACAGTATCGACACCGGTCTCGGCGGTCTGTTCGAAAACGAAAACAACATCTACAACACCGAAGCGGTCATTCTCAGCTACTATGTCTGGCCGACCTCGGATGACCTTACGGTTAATCCCGTGAAATACGGCTATGACTTCATCGGCTGGTATTCGCTCAAGCAGGATGACAATTCCGGCACGGCAGAGCAGCTCTACCGTTGGCGTCGTCGTCAAAGCACGGATATTCAGCATTTCTATGCTTGGTGGCAGAAAAAGCCCGCCAACGAAAAGCTCCCGAACTCCACGGAAACTTGGGGCACGGTGAAAAACACCGTCACCTTCTTGGATGCAACCGGCAAAACATGGTTCGAGCGTGACGCAATGCAAAGCAACGACTTTACTGTCAAGCTGCCCAACATCACCACCATCAACAAGGGTGGCGCATCGCAAGTGTTTGCAGGCTGGCAAGCTGTTCCGAAGGGGCAATCGAAGCCTTCTTTGACGGCAGATACCTTCCTGTACACTTCGGGTACGATCGTCACCGTGACGAAGGATTACACCTTCTATCCCGTAACGCTGAACGAGTGGAACACGGCAACAAGCAATGCATCGCTTGTCAACGCACCGCATACATTCAGTGTTTATGGTGACGGTGAGTTGTATGCAAAATCAGCGAAAACAGGCGAATGGTTTAAAATTACCGCAACTTCGCTCCCCGGTGTCACTGTGACGAGTTCGGGATCGGGCGCAACTTCGTCAAGAACCTATAAAAACATTCCGCACTTGGCGCTGATCAAGTTGGTAGCGAAAACACCGAAAAGCACATATTGTTGGTGGGCAAACTTCCACGTTGCTTCGCCGTCCTACTCGGTTGTTAACACCGGCAATAACACTTCTCAATTGTATAGTGCAACTATTGCAAGCTATAACTCCGAGTTCACATTCTCGGCATATACGGATATTTCCTTTACTTATCAGCTTCAATCGACTGCAGGCTCGTGGACTGATCATGAGCAAAGGGATGAAAACGGTGCGTTGATTTATACGGCACCCAGCGTGCACGTGTATAACGAAGGTGAAAATCGACAGATGCTGTTTACCTCGCAGTATGAGTTGCCCTCCGGTGCGACAGCGGTCGAATCCGGCACACTCTACACGCAGAGCCGTCAGTTTGATAACATTATTGCTCCCAGCCAGCTTACCGGATTGAGCGTTGGCAGCAACGATTATAACAAG